>CAYFLE010000006.1:13686-20350 GCA_964343645.1 uncultured Chitinophaga sp.
GGTATGGCTAGTATTAATCTTATCGATGCTTTCCAGGATTTTAAAGATGCGGAAAATATTGATCGTCCAACGATGATGAAAGTGGTAGAAGATGTTTTCAAAACATTATTGCGTAAAAAATATGGCAGTGATGAAAACTTCGACGTTATCGTAAACGCTGAAAAAGGGGACTTAGAAATCATCCGTCGCAGAATGATTGTAGAGGATGGTGAAGTGGAAGATCCGTTGGCACAGGTTGCCTATTCCGAGGCTGTGAAGATCGAACCTGACTTTGAAGTGGGTGAGGATCTTTATCAAGAAATCGATCTCCTTGACTTTGGTCGTCGCGCTATTTTAGCTGCTAAACAAACATTAGCGAGTCGCATCAGTGACTTGAAGAAAAATGCATTAGCCAAAAAATACGGAGATCGTGTAGGCGATATTATTAGTGCAGAAGTATACCAAGTTTGGAAAAAGGAAATCCTGTTATTGGATGAAGAAGGGAATGAATTGATTCTTCCCAAGAGCGAGCAAATTCCACAGGATTATTTCAAAAAAGGTGAATCTATTCGTGCGGTGATCAGACGTGTGGATATGAAAAATAATAATCCGGTTATTATTCTTTCTCGTACCGCTCCGGAATTTTTAGCGAAATTGTTGGAGATTGAAGTACCTGAAATTTTTGATGGTCTTATCGTAATCAAAAAGATTGTGAGAGATCCAGGAGAAAGAGCAAAAGTAGCTGTGGAGTCATACGATGATCGTATTGATCCAGTAGGGGCTTGCGTGGGAATGAAGGGTAGCCGAATCCACGGAATTGTACGTGAATTGAAAAATGAAAATATTGATGTGATCAATTTCACTACTAATATTCAATTGTTGATCCAACGTTCATTGACGCCTGCTCGTATTACGAGCATGGAATTAGACACGGAGAATAAACACGCGAATGTGTACCTCGCTCCTGATCAAGTTTCATTGGCGATTGGACGTAGAGGAGTCAATATTAAATTGGCTTCTGAATTAACCGGATACGAGCTAGATGTATATCGTGATAACGAAGGTGAGGAAGAAGAATTTGATATCGATCTAGAAGAGTTTACCGATGAAATTGATGAGTGGGTAATTGATGAACTCAAGCGGGTGGGATGTGATACAGCTCGTAGCGTATTGAATTTATCTGCTGATGAGTTAGAGCGTAGAACAGATTTGGAAAAAGAAACCATTGATGAAGTACGCCGAGTACTGAAAACAGAATTTGACAACGAATAAGTTTATTAAAACAACTGAATGGCAGAGTTAAAACTTCCTCGATTACTGGCGGCGGCCAAAGAGTTCAACATTGGACAGGATACGCTTATCGACTTTTTGGTCGCTAAGGGATTTCCTAAAGATGACATGAAGCCTACGTCCAAGTTGACAGAGGAGATGTATCGTTCCTTGCAACAGGAATTCCAAAGTGATAAGGCCGCTAAAATGAAGAGCGATCAATTGGAATTGCCTAAAAATGCACCGGGCGAAGTGCGTAAGAAAAAAGAAGAAGAGGAAATTTCTTTTAAATCGGCAAAGCCCACTCGTAAAAAAGAAGAACCAGCCCCTGCCAAAGAAGAGAAGGAAGAGAAAGTTGAAAAAGCAGAAAAAGTTGAAGACGTAGTAAAGGCCGAAGCGCCTGTGGTTGAAGGCCCTAAGGTGGTCACCAAGATTGATCTGGATGCAATAGACTCTTCAGTTCGTCCTAAAAAAGGTGCAAAGGCTAAGAAAGAGGAAAAGGTAGAAGAGGTTGCAAAGACTACTTCCAAGAAAAAGAAATCGGAGGTAAAAGAGGAGTCTGCGCCAGCCAAACAAGAAGAACCGGTAAAACCAACAGAAGAGGCGCCACCCGTTATTGAGAATATTGAGGTAGAAAAACTTTCAGGTCCAAAAATTCTTGGCAAAATCGAATTACCTGTCAATAATGATACAAGACCGGTACGAGAAGAAAAAAGACCTCGTAAACGTATACCGCTAACTAAAAATGACAATGTCCAGCGTCAGGTATTTATTAATAAAGACCAGGATAATCGCGGGGGTGGCGGTGGATTTAATCGCGGTCGTGGTGGACAGCAACAACAACGTCCGGGTCAACAACGAGGTCCTGTTCGTCGGGAGGAAAAGTTGATTGATGAAAAAGAAATTCAGCGTAAGATCCAAGAGACACAAGCAAAACTCTCTGGGGGTGCAGGAAAAGGAAAGAGTGTAAAAGCAAAACTTCGTCGGGAAAAGAAACAAGAGATGGCCGAGGCCATGGGCGAAGAAACGGTTGATAATAAGTTACAATTGACTGAGTTTATCAGTGTAAGTGAATTAGCCAGTTTGATGGATGTGAGCTTCGCTGAGGTAATCAGCAAGTGTATGAGTTTGGGAATCATGGTATCCATCAATCAGCGTTTGGATGCAGAGGTGATTGAGTTGGTAGCGAGTGAATTTGGATTTGTGGTGGAGTTTATTGATATGGAGAAGCAAATGGAAATGGAAGAAGATGTGGAGGAAGAAGATGATGCTTCAGATTTAAAACACCGTTCTCCCATTGTAACCATCATGGGTCACGTTGACCATGGTAAAACTTCATTGCTCGACTATATCCGCAGTGCGAATGTGGTGGCAGGCGAGGCAGGAGGAATTACGCAGCACATTGGTGCGTATCGCGTAGAGGTGTCTGGTGGAAAAGAAATTACATTCTTGGATACGCCTGGTCACGAAGCGTTTACCGCGATGCGTGCACGTGGTGCTAAAGTGACGGATATCGCGGTGATTGTGGTAGCGGCGGATGACGCCATCATGCCTCAAACACGTGAAGCAATCAGCCACGCGCAGGCTGCAGGTGTCCCTATGATTTTTGCTGTCAACAAGATTGATAAGGATGGAGCTAATCCGCAAAAGATTTACGAGCAACTTTCTCAAATGAATATTTTGGTAGAAGAGTGGGGCGGTAAGTTCCAAAGCCAAGAGATATCTGCGAAAAAGGGATTGAATATTGATAAGTTATTAGAAAAGATTTTGCTGGAAGCTGAGATGCTTGATTTGAAAGCAAATCCTGATCGCGGTGCAACCGGTACTATTATTGAAGCTTCATTGGATAAGGGTCGTGGTTATGTGGCAACGCTCTTGGTGGAAAACGGAACCTTACGCCCCGGTGATCTGGTAGTGAGTGGACAGTTTTACGGAAGAGTAAAAGCCATGTTCAATGAGCGGAATAAAAAAGAAAAAGAAGCGGGACCCTCTGCACCAGCCGTGATGTTGGGATTGAACGGTGCGCCTCAAGCGGGTGAAAAGTTCAAAGTGTATGAAGACGAAGCGGAGGCAAAAGAAATTGCCAATCGTCGCGCACAAATTTTACGTGAGCAAGGTATTCGTACCAAAAAACATATTACGCTGGATGAGATCGGACGTCGTTTGGCATTGGGAAGCTTCAAGGAATTGAATGTAATCATCAAGGGTGACGTGGATGGATCCGTTGAGGCCTTGAGTGACTCTTTACAGAAGTTGTCTACCGAAGAAATCATTGTGAAGGTGATTCATAAAGGAGTTGGACAGATCAATGAAAGTGATATCGTACTCGCTGAAGCATCTGACGCCATTGTAATTGCCTTTAACGTTCGTCCTTCATTGCAAGCATCGAAAATGGCTGAAAATGCCGGAATCGAAATCAAGATGTACTCCATCATCTATAACGCCATTGAGGAAATCAAGAGTGCGATGGAGGGAATGTTGGAGCCGAAGACGCAAGAAAAGATTGTGGCAAATGTGGAAATTCGTGAGGTATTCAAATTTGATAAGGCGACGGTGGCTGGATGTTTTGTTCGCGATGGTAAAATCAAACGTGATTCCAAGATTCGCCTCATTCGCGATGGTATCGTGATTTATCCTACAGCGGAAGGAGTGATAGCTGAATTGGCATCCCTCAAGCGCTTTAAGGATGACGCGAAGGAAGTACTTTCTGGCATGGAGTGCGGATTGACGATTAAGAACTTTATTGATATAAAAGTAGGAGATGTGGTGGAAGCGTATGAATTGGAAGAAGTGAAGCGCACACTCTAACTTTTTGTTAAACTAGTGATGACCCTTTAGTATGGCTGTAAAGGCCGCTTACTTTTGAGAACTATGTATAGTGTAAAAAGAAACCTCTCTTTCCTTGTTGTGCTGTTACTCAGCACGGTGCTATTTGCGCAACCCAAAAAAGTAGTAGCTGATAAAATTGCGGCTGTAGTAGGCGATCGTATCATTTTGCGATCGGATATCAAAAACTCAGTAGCAGATATGGTACGAAGAGGTGAAAATTTACCGCCTAATGCCGAGTGTATGATGATGGAGCAGGCCGTAGTATCCAAAGTAATGATGTTGCAAGCTGAAAAAGATTCGTTGCCTGTTACTGATGAAGATGTGGAATCTGACCTCGATAACCGTATTCGTTCTTATATCAATCAATTTGGAACACAGGAAGCAGTAGAAGAAATTGCTGGGAAGACGATTTATCAAATCAAGGACGATGCAAGGGAGTCTGTAAAAGAACAAAAACTTGCGGCGGCTATGCAACGTAAAATTGTGGAAAACGTTCGCATTACTCCTGTAGAAGTAAAAGCTTGGTTTGATAAAATTCCCAAGGACAGTTTGCCATTTTACGAATCAGAAATTGAAATTGGACAAATTGTGGTCTATCCCAAAGCCTCTCGTGATTTAGAGCAATATATTGTTGGCGAAATGAATAATTATCGTCGACAAATTGAACTTAAGTTGACCACCTTTGAGCAAATTGCTAAACGCGTTTCTGAAGATCCCGGTAGTAAGGATCGTGGGGGGCAATACCAATTGAATCGCACGGAAAAAACCTGGGATCCTGTTTTCTTGTCTACGGCGTTTCGCTTGAAAGAAGGAGAAATTTCTTCGCCTGTCAAATCAAAATTTGGCTTTCATATTATTCAAATGGTGCAGCGGAATGGAGATGATGCCGTAGTTCGACACATTTTGCGGATTCCTCCTGTTACTTCAGATGAAATTGATCAGGCAAAACGAAAGTTAGATACGGTCCGCTCTAAAGTAATTGCGGG
Source organism: uncultured Chitinophaga sp. (assembly GCA_964343645.1). Lineage (GTDB taxonomy): Bacteria > Bacteroidota > Bacteroidia > Chitinophagales > Chitinophagaceae > JJ008. The sequence continues at coordinate 18,750 of CAYFLE010000006.1, forward strand.
CAATTTGACGTTCAATGAAGCGGCTACTAAATACAGCGATGACGAATCTGCAAAGTATACTGGAGCGTATATGACCAATCGAGATGGATCAACTTTTGTGACCATTGACCAATTGGACAAAGAGATGGTAGGTGTATTAAGCAAACTTTCCCCTGGTGATTATTCAATGCCGGTGGCTTTTGAGAATGAGCAAGGGAAAAAGGGAGTACGCATCATCCATTTAAAATCTCGTTCTGCTCCACACCGGATGAATATGCAGGATGACTATAGTAAAATTGCGCAGTTTGCCTTAGAGGAAAAGAAAGCAAAAGTGATGGAGAAGTGGATCCAGAACAAACTGAGTACTTACTATGTTAATATTGATTCAGCTACAGCTGAAGAATGTCCGCAGCTAAAAAAATATGCAGCTGCCAATTGATCTAGTATGAGCGATGCGATCAAACATGAATGCGGGTTAGCTTTTATCCGCCTCCGCAAGCCCTTTTCTTATTATCAGCAACAATACGGCACGTCCCTATGGGGACTCAACAAGCTCTACTTGTTGATGGAAAAACAACACAATCGTGGGCAGGATGGTGCGGGCGTTGTAGCGGTTAAATTAAATACCGAACCTGGCTATCCCTTTATGAATCGCATGCGGAGCAATGCCCCTCAAGCGATTGCTGACATCTTTCATCGAATTGGGGAACAGATTAATGAATTTGAAAAATATCATCCCGGTGTTCGTAATCATCCGGGTTTATTAAAGGGGAATATTGATTTCATGGGTGAAGTGTTGCTGGGACATCTTCGCTATGGAACCCAAGGAAAAAATAAAGTAGAATACTGTCACCCCTTTATTAATCGACATATCATTCCTGCGCGCAACTTGGCATTAGCGGGGAATTTTAATATTGTCAATGCGGAAGAATTGTACACGCATATTGGGCGTGAGCCAGAGGAAGAAGTACGATCTAGTGATTTAGCTGCGTTGCTGGAGTTACTCTTTAAGTTTTTAAATGAAGCGGATGAAAAAGCGCCTGAAAAATTAGCCATTAAAGAAGTATTGCGTCGTGCTATTCCGTTGTTAGATGGTGGATTTAATGTGGGCGGAATTACAGGAAATGGGATTGGATTTGTTTTTCGTGATCCTCATGGAATTCGTCCTTCCTATTATTTTATCAATGACGAAGTAGTGGTTGCGGCTTCGGAGCGCGCGGCCATTCGTACTTCATTTAATGTACAAGAGAACCAAGTCAAGGAATTACTGCCAGGTGAAGGACTGATTGTATATGAGGATGGTACCGTGGAAGTAGAGCAATTAGTGCCTGCCAAAGAGCGAAAGGCTTGCAGCTTTGAGCGAATTTATTTTTCACGGGGTAGTGATGAAAAAATTTATCGAGAACGTAATCAACTAGGGTTTCATTTGAGCGAGCCCGTGTTGGAAGCGATTCAATATGATCTGAAGAATACTATTTTCTCTTTTATCCCTAATACGGCTGAAACCGCTTTTTATGGGCTACTGAAGGGAATGGAAAAATATCTCAATCAAATCAAAGTAGAGCGTATCCTCAGTTGGGGAAAGGATTTTGATGCGGAGAAGTTGAGCGAAATGATCAACC
>CAYFLE010000007.1:0-3911 GCA_964343645.1 uncultured Chitinophaga sp.
GCTTATAAATTATACTTTGCGAGTAAGTATCTAATCTATCTATGGCCTTATCAAAGTATTCAATTATAAATTTTATATCGCCCTTGTTGTTTGCGTTTAAAATATAGTCATCTAAGATGTTTGACATACCAACCATTTTAAATGGCAGGAGTCCAGATCTTTTATGAATATCTTTTAGTTTGGCGATACACTGATTGAGACTCTCTATAATAGGAGTGACTGCTTTCGCAGAATTTTTATTAGCAGTACTTACTATATAATTTTTTACATACACTAAATCTTGCGCTATATTTTCATGTACTACATAGCTGGTATTCTCTCTCTCGTTTCTTGCTTTCCACAACTCTTTTACCAGCAGATGTATTTTTCTGGATTTGAGGTCTTCCATAAAATATCACAGGAATGGTTGCTTTAAATTAAAGAAAATTTAAATTGATTTTTCTTGGTGGTGGGGGGTAGTTAATTGACTAACTATCAGCACATAAGCTCAAGAAATCTTCCATTAACTGGTTAGATAATCGTCGTAATTCCGGTACTGGTATTTTTGAAAATAATATCAATGGCCCTGGATGTTGATACTAGGCCATTGATATGTCATTAGAGAATTGGTATCAACATTTAGGTTTCTTCCATAAGTTGGCATGTCAGCTTGCCCGAAGCTCGTCCATTTAACAGTCTCAATAAACTTTACTGCCTGCATATGGCTAATCGGATATGTAGATATCGGCAATAACTCTTGCTGAATAATGGTTGGCAATAACAGTATTCCACCCCATACTTCGGTATTGCTTTCTAAGTAGTCTTGACTGTGCGGCATCTCCTGGAGTTTGCCAGATTACCTCCAGCATGGGGTAGGATAAATACAGGTCATCCACCGTAGCAGTGAAAAAAAAGCTAAAACTAGTTGACGTTTCTTTGAATCTATCATACGGAAGCTCTGCAACTGGGAAAAATAGTTTTATTTGAATCTGCAGTGAGTCCATTAGTTTAGAAAAGGGTTGTCCTATGTATTGTGCTTTGTTCTGGACAATGGTTTGAAGATAGGCAAGTGTGTCAGGAACGCCAGTTTGAGCTTTTAAGCTTGATCGGGTTGTAAAGGTGAGTGCTAAAGCTAAGATGATAATACTTTTCATAGTCTCTTATTTTTTTAGTTAATACTTTATAGGCATTCCTGCGTATATATTTTTTTATTGGGTTTAGTAGGATGTAGGCTTGTTGTTACGATGATGGGTTTAAAGTTACCCGCCGCATCTTTTTTGTTTAGGGTTACTCCTGTTTGAAATTGATTTAAAACTGCTGCCATTGCTTTTTCTTAGGCAAGATGTATGTTCTCTGGGTATGACTCGTATAATTCTTCAAAATACTTTTTTGCAGCTAAAAATGCCTTGCCAATAACTGAATTCCTATTCCATTTTTCACCATCTAAAGGCCCCTTGACATTGAGGGGCCTTTTCTTTTCTGGAATTTGGCTAATCACCAATTAATGACTGTACTTCTTTCTGTAAGAGGGGAAGGTGTTTTATAACAATTCCCCAAATTATCTCATCGGAAACAGAGTCATACCCATGTATGATCCTGTTTCTGGTGTCAACAATTTTTCTGGAATTAGATATGTTGATTTCAGGAGCTTTTGTCAATATTCTGCTTAATGCCTCTCCAATAATTTCAATATTTCGCTCTACTGCTCTTCTTGTGCGGAGGTCATTCTTGTAAGTGGCGAATTCTTTCGGAATGTTAGAAAAGAAGCTATCTATTTCTGCAATAGCGTTGGAAATATCAAAAAGCCAAACTTTTATTTCATTATCCATAAACAAGCTCTTTGGACTCGTTCAATGCTTGCTTGAAAAATGGATTTTTGATGGCTTTCTCTTCCAAAAGATCAACTGGCCGTTTTAATATTTCTTGTAAGGAAAACTTCAGATCAAAATAATTATCGGCATAATCCGTTAAGTCAATATCCTTGAAATCTACGATTAGATCAATGTCACTATCGGGATTAAAACTTGGAGTCAGCACCGACCCAAAGGCATATAAACTTTTTACCTTGTGGTTTTCACAAAGCTCATTTATTTGGGATTTATATGTAGCTAGTTCGTTCATTCAATAACTCCTTCCTGGTCCAAAGATAATAATTATTGGCCCTGAGGTCAATGGATGATATTTTGTCATTTAATTCATTGAAGTTCATAGTGTAAAGTCCAGTAGGTCTCCGGTAAGCGAGTTAGATAATCGTCCTATCCCCGGTACGCTGTTATTTTTGAAAATAATAAAGAAATGCCTCTCATCTATTGAGAGGCATTTTGGTTTACGAGCAGATTCTTTAAGTTGGAGCTTATATTCAGATTTTACAAACCTATAATTGTACTTTTCGTATCAAAATACTATTTAGAATTTCTCTTGTTTTAGGGTCAGAAGGCCTCAAACCTGCACTAGATATAATTTTACCTTCCGGATTTATTAAAATGTTTCTTGGGATCAAACTCACTTGAAAATATTTCATAAAATCACTATTTAATTCCTTATCTGAAATCAGCTGTATACCTCCCAGATTTTTTTCTTTAACTAATTTTTTCCATTTTTCGATTTCTTCCAGCTTATCTATAGAAATACAAACAAATTCGATGTTGTTGCCCTGAAAATCTTCAATAAGCTTTTTTAGTTCAGGAAATTCTCTTAAACAAGGGCCACACCAGGTTGCCCAAATATCAATATAAACATATTTCCCCCTTAGAGAAGCGAGGCTAGTTGTACCTCCATTAAAATTTTCATACGTAAATGTAGCTGTCGTTTTCCCCATTTCCGTAGCTCGGGCCGAAGCTAATCGGTTATTTAAATTAATTTTTGATTTTTCTAACCGTACAAGTTTTACAATTTGCAAATAATCCATCTCATAATCACTATTTCTAGGGTCTACCTTATTAAAAAGCATTCGAACTATCTGATCCCGGATTGGTTCATATTTAATCGGTTGAATAAACTCTTCTGTGATTTGAATGGCGGATAAGTTGCTATCTATTTTCTGTGCATCAGATACTGCAATTCTCCACTTATCAATAATTAGATAACGATAATCCATGCTATTATTGTAAGCAATAACATCATTCATGTCTACTGCTCTTATAGGGTCATAATAATTATCAGGGATATAAGGTTCCTTTTTTGTATTAAAAACATAAAATTTTCGGTAGTTGTTGCGAATTAGAAGACAATTATAATCAATCATTTTACGCATAAATCCGTATTCCTCATTGTTCAAACCTGATTTTTCCAAATCATCATAAAGAGTTTTTTTGTATCCATTATTTTTTTTGATAAAATCTTCTGCGGACTCAATAAAGTATACTTTATTGTCACCAATCAGTTCCGATTTTAGCTTATTTAGGGAGGTGGCGTAATTATTTATCTTAGAACCAATCCCCTCATATCTTGCGGAGTTGATATAATCGATTGCATCAAAACTCATTTTTAAATTGAAGCCGTTTTGTAGAAATAAATTAAAATAAGTTTTGCCAACAATAAATGTAAAAAAACCAGGCCGATCAACTTGGAAGCTGTCGCTAAAATTTCCTTCTCTGTCCAGATTAATTTTATGTATAAAAGAGCTGTCAAATCTGTAAATAGTTATTGTATTTTGATCTGTATTCTCAATTTTTCCTGATAGCAATAATGACTGTGAAGAAACTGTACTTTGCAGTATTGTACAAATGATAAACAAAAACGGCACTATGATATGTTTTTTCATAGATATAAATATCCTATTTTATAAATTAAATAGGCAATATTTTACCAAGTGGAGAACAAAGGTGTTTGATGGTAACACAATAGTTTTGGACCGTACGTTAAACTATGAAGGCCAAAGAGTTTTTATATCCTTTGATAACATTTTTAAGGCGGGGGTAACACACCTCTGT
>CAYFLE010000007.1:3921-19578 GCA_964343645.1 uncultured Chitinophaga sp.
TTGGTAATCGGGTATTAAAATATCACTGTATTTTATTTGTTTTGTTCATCGCTTTATGAATCTTCCATAAGCTGATTAGAAATTCGTCATTTATCCGGTACCCTGTTATTTTAGAAAATAACATAGAAAGGCCTCTCAATAGAAGAGAGGCCTTTTACTTTATGTCAAATATGTTTATATAAGTGCTTTAAACGTGAATTGAATTGGCGCCGTTTGCTGATTAATTACTTAGTAGGTGCCGGATCGGCATTCCAAATGTCAACTATACATTTCCAACTTCCATCTGCTTGCTTTTTCCACGTTTCACAAAACTTTCCAATTTCCTTTACTTCTTTGCCCGATGCATCTAGGTAACTAAATTGATAAGGGCCTGTGCTATATCCTAAGTCGGCTGATTTAGACACTTCCGTTTTGGTTGCCTGAAATCTCATTTTTACACCAGGATATGCAAACATATTTTTAATTGATTTTTCTCTGGAAGATTTATCCGTACATACAGCTTCCCCTGGTGGCATCATGATGGCGTCATCTGTGTAAAAACTAAGCCAACCTTCAGCTGAATTTTGAGAAGAGGCAATGTCCCATGCACTATCCGCTTTATTAATTGCAGCAATCGCATCTATTGAATCGGTTGAGCCTACATTACTTGATGATGTACTAGGTTGGTTAGTACAAGCCGATAAAATGGCGGCACCTAAAAGAAATGAAAGTAAGATCTTCTTCATAATTAAAATTTTTGTTCACCCAAGGTACTATTATAAGGGTTCAATTACGGCTACCTCATAAAATAAGTAAATATCTCTAGTAGTTCTGTAAGTATATCCAAAAGCTTCATGTTATTAATAGTGCACTAATAAGATTATCAATATCAATAAAGTTTGAGTTGCTAAGTGTTAATTGATGATATGTTTTATGTACATTCAAAAACCTATTTACTATGCTCAATCGTATTATTCTATTTTTTGGGGTAATCTTCCTGTCCTCTGACATTATAGGTCAAACATATGGTTCCGGTACAGTGGCACATATTGAATTACTGGCTAAAGAGATTCAAGAAAATAATAATCGTATCAAGGACAATGATGCTGACTATAGGTATACTTACGATGATGAATCCAAAGAAAAGAGTCGACTTGAACAACAGGTGAGTGAGGCAATAAATAGACGCGATCAAGAGCAAGGTGCAATGTCGCAGCGGCTTAAAGACAAAGAGTATGAAATTGAAAATGAGACTTCCTGGGTGAACCGCCGAAAATCAGCTGAATCAGGATGGAAAGAATACAGTCCAGGTACCTGTAGTGCGGGTGGTCCGCCTCCAATCTGTTCAGCCGAAAACAATACACTGTGGCTTATGAATGAATACAATAGTTCAAATGCCCTAACTGGTACTGGGTGGGCTAAAAATACCGACCTCTCAGGTTCAGGTATTGTAATGGAAGCTGGTGTTATGTTGAAGTTGGGTAAAATAAATGTTACGACTGGTTATAAGTTTTATGATTCACATAAAGGAACTATTACATTTGGGGTAGGTTTTTGTCGATAATTTTTTATGATGAAGCGATTGTTGTTTTTATTTTTAGTTGTTTCTTTTCTTCTTGGGTGTGGGATGAGCGAAAAGAAAAATGAGGATGTTCGGTTTGAATACCAAGGCTATGGTGATTCAACATTATCTGTCATGTTTGGGACAGTTTTTGAGGATAGTAGTGGAATTGAAAAACCCATCCATGATGCGCTAGTAGAAATAGTCGAAACTAAAAAAACAACAACATCAGATCTACATGGAAATTTTAGCATTGGGGAGGAAACGGGACAATACAAAGTGCAAGTAAGTAAAAGTGGATATCAAACCGTATTATTGGAAAATTACCAAGCAATCTCAGATCGAGTTTCTACTGCTAAAATAAAACTAACGTTGGGAAATGGGGTGAAAGTTGTGGTATTGGCGGATAAAAAAAATTAAAACACTTTCATTTGAACGTAAGCCATTGGATAAATTTAAGTTGATTAGGAATCTCACTTTTTGGGTATTACTAGCAATTATTGCAGGCATACTTCTAGGACATTTTGCACCAGCTAAGGCAGTGGCAATGCAGCCTTTAGGAAAGTATTTTATAGAAGTCGTCAAACTTTTTATAAATCCTATCGTCTTCTTGACAATTATTACGGGGATTTGTGGGATGGATAGTTTGAAACGTGTAGGACGAATTGGCGGAAAGGCACTTATCTATTTTGAAATTGTTACCACGGTGGCATTGCTGATTGGAGTGGTTGTTGCTTTTTTTATTCAACCAGGATCAGGGATCAATACACAGGGCATTAAAGGGGATGAAGTGATGAAATACAATCAGCCCGCTGCTATTTCATTAGTTGCATTTTTTAAAGAGAACACTACCATTCAAGTACTACTTCTTTCTATTGTAATAGGTGTCTTTTTGAATCGCTCTTTGTACAAAGAAAAAATTTTATCCAAACTAAAGTGGCTGTCGTCCTACATCTTTATGGCATTAGGATGGGTGATGAAATTATCTCCCATTGGGGCATTCGGGGGAATGGCATTCACTATTGGGAAATATGGATTAACAGCCTTATTGCCCTTGGGAAAACTGATGTTATGTGTGTACATAACCATGTTTCTTTTCATTATTCTCATTCTAGGATCAATACTTCGTTATTACAAGTTAAGCATCTGGAGCTTACTCCGCTATCTTCAAAATGAATTATTAATTGTACTAGGAACTTCCTCCTCAGAAGCAGCACTCCCTAATTTGATGAATAAGTTAGAGAAAATGGGATGTCATCGTTCTGTGGTTGGACTCGTTGTTCCAACAGGTTACTCCTTTAATCTAGACGGCACGTCTATTTATCTTTCCATGGCTATTATTTTTTTAGCACAGGTTTTTCAAGTTGATCTCACGTGGAGTCAAATTGCCACCATTTTTGGCGTATTGATGGTTACTTCAAAGGGTGCAGCAGGAGTGACAGGAAGTGGATTTATTATTCTTGCTTCCACATTGAATGCGGTGAAAGTAATTCCGATAGAAGGATTAGCATTGTTGTTAGGCGTTGATCGATTTATGTCAGAAGCAAGAGCCATTACAAATTTTGTCGGCAATGCCGTTGCCACCATTTTCCTCTCCAAACAAGAAGGTCTATTCCAAGAAAATAAGGTGACTTAATGATTTTTGTTAAGTAAATCGACATATTAATTCATTTTACTTAAACATTAATTTGCCGGATTTGGTTCAATTACACAGTTTGTTATAAATTGCATTTCTGTTTGAAAACAAAAACTAACTGCAAATGAGAAAGAATTTTTTTCTGCTATCATTTTTGTTATTGAGTAGCCTAGTCATGGTCGCTCAAAAAACATTAACTGGTAAAGTGACGGATGAAAAAGGAAGTCCGCTTTCAAATGTTTCTGTTGTTGTGAAAGGCACAAGCACAGGAACAATTACAAGTACAGATGGTTCCTTTAGTTTAAAAGTATTGCCTACAGCCAAAACGTTGGTTTTCTCTGCAATTGACATGGTTGCAGTAGAAAAACAAATTGGTAATCAATCTGTGATTGACGTGAAAATGTCTGTTGAGGACAAATCACTCTCGGAGGTGGTTGTAACGGGGTATGGCACACAACGCAAAAGAGATCTTACGGGTAACATCGCTACTATTAAAGGAGCGGTTGTTGCCAACAAGCCAGTTCAAAGTTTTGAACAAGCGCTTGCGGGAAGAGCAGCAGGTGTACAAATCACCATACCAAACGGGGTTTTGAACACACCTCCTGTATTTCGTATACGTGGTACAAACTCTATCTCGTTAAGCTCATATCCTTTGATTGTTGTTGACGGAGTGCCTACAGCAACTGGTGACTTTAGTAGCACCTCTGCGGCAGGTAATGCGCTGGCAAGTATCAATCCAAATGATATTGAGAATATTGACATTGCTAAAGATGCAGCTGCCACCGCTATTTATGGTAGCCGTGCTGCTAATGGTGTTGTTTTCATCACTACTAAAAAAGGTAAATCAGGAAAAGCAAGAGTCTCTTACAATACAAATATTGGCTGGACTTCTCCATATGGAATTCCTGATGTATTAAACGCCCAGGAGTATGTTGATTATAAGAACATGGCTGCTGCCAATAATCAAAATGTGAATTCAACAAATCCTGCTGGAAGTGGATATGTAAAATTTGCGCTTGCAACTGATGCGAATGGAAAAACAATCGATACACGTTGGTCAGATTACGTATATAGAACTGGTTTTTCTCAAGATCACAACTTAAATGTATCAGGTGGTAACGATAATACTACTTATTACTTCTCTGCTGGATATAGCAACCAGGCTGGTATCATCCGGAAAAATGATTTTGTAAGAAAGAATGTGTTATTTAATGTAGATAGCCGTGTCAACAACTTCTTGACTGTTGGCGGAAAAATTTCTTACTCAAACGAGTTGAACAAAGCAGCTAATACATCTGGATCACTTTCTGGAGAGGCTTTCAACACGGGTGGATTTGGTCGTCTGGTTTTGGTAAACGCGCCAAACGTATCTCCATATAATAATGATGGCACCTATAATATCAGCCCTAACAACGTTCTTGGGCCAATGGCTAACTCCATTGCACAGGTTGGTTTTTATAACCCTGTAGTGATTTTAGATAAAAACAGACAATACTCTGAAACTAACCATATTCAGTCAAATGCGTATATCCAAATTAAGCCTACAAGTTGGTTGGCTTTAAAGAGCATGTATGGAATTGACTATTTGTTAGTGGATAACGAATCATTTTTAACTCCAATCCATGGTGACGGGTTCAGTTCTACAGGTAGTGCTTCTAGTACTTATGGAAAGTATAAGCGTTGGACATGGGTAAACACAGCACAAGCTGATTACCAATTTGCAGGTAAACATAATGTAAGTGCCTTGGTTGGTACTGAGCAAGACAGAAGATTCAATGTTGGATTTGGCGTAAACAGACAAACATTATCTGATCCTGCATTCACTGTCATTCAAGCAGGCTGGGTAACTCCTAACACGGCTGGAATGGTATATGGTGAAAACTATCTCTTGTCTAAGTTTGGACGTTTCGCCTATGACTTTTCTAAAAAGTATTTCTTAAGTGCTAACTTCCGTCAAGACGAATATTCAGCGTTTGCAAGTAAAAAAGCAAACTTCTGGGGACTTTCTGCAGGATGGGAATTAGGAAAAGAAGAGTTTTGGAAATCTTCCCCATTGAGTAATATTTTCAACAGTTTCCGTTTGAGAGGTAGTTATGGTAAAGTGGGTAACACCGCAGGTATCGGTGACTATGTAATCTATTCTTCATATGGATCTGGATTGTATGGTGGTAACCCTACTTTAGGTTTCAACTTTGCGGGTAACTCAAACTTACAATGGGAAACCAGTGCAAAATTTGATGTAGGAGCTAATTTCAGCATGTTGAACGACAAGATCCAAGTAGAAGTCACAAACTATAAAAATGATATCTCTGATTTGATCCTTAACGTTCCTCAGTCTCCTTCTGCGGGTGTACCCAATGCAATTCCAACAAACGTAGGAGCGATGTACAATAAAGGATGGGAATTTACTTTGACAGTAAATCCATTCCGTACTAAAAACTTCAACTGGAATTCTTCACTCAACATCACTACTAACAATAACCAAGTAACTTCTCTTGCCCCAGGTTTGACAGAAATCCTTTCCTCTACTTCAGGATTGGAAACAGTTAGCCGTACGGCAGTGGGTTACTCGCTGGGTTATCTCTGGTTAGTGCGTAATGGGGGTGTAGATGCACAAACGGGAAGAAGAATTCTATTAAATAAAGCAGGAGCGCCTGTACTTTATCAGTACGCGCCACCTACAGGTCAGTTCCAATGGTCTAACCCTGATGGAACACAGTATAAAGAAAACAACGTCGCTGCTACTGTTACACAAGCTAAAGATGGTGTGATGTATGGTAATACCATCCCACGTTATTATGGTGGTTGGGATAATACATTCCGTTATAAGTCATTTGATTTGAACGTGCTGTTGACCTATCAGTTTGATTTTTATGTTTATTACGGAACCAATGCAGGTCTACATGATCAACGTTTTTGGAATAACGCGAAAGATGTGTTGACTGCATGGAAAAAGCCAGGTGATGTAACAACTGTACCACGTCCAGTTTATTTAGATAATATTTCTAACGGTTCTGGATTGCCAATGTCTTACAATGCATTCAAAGGTGACTTTGTAAAATTGAAAAACATTTCTCTTGCTTACTCCGTGCCTGCGAAAGTGCTAAACAAAGTAAAAGTTAGCTCTGCTCGTTTATTTGTAAGTGGACAAAACCTGGCCATCTTTACCAAATATCCTGGACCAGATCCAGAAGTTTCTTCAAACGGAAACTCAAACACTGGTCAAGGTATTGATAGAAATACAATTGCAAATGGCCGTACGATCACTCTTGGCTTAAACATTGGTTTTTAATCTAGTTAAATCTTAATATCATGAAAAGTCAAACAAGATATTTAATAGGCTGTCTCGCAGGACTTTTACTATTTAGTTCTTGCCAGCGAGAATTGTTAACTCCAGTTCCGCAGACCTCAATCACAGATGCTACTGCTTTTGACACGCCTGCGCGTGTACTAAACCAAGTTAATTCCTTATACTCAGCACTAAAAAGTGGAAACTTTTACGGAGGCCGCGCACAAATTGCCGGAGATATCCGCGGAGAGGAGTTTTTAAATGAAACAACAAACTTGGTTACTGGATCTGACGTTTGGTCGTTGAATCCAACTGGAACCTCACAAAACTTTGTGAAGAACCTTTGGTCACAGGCATATTATGTGATTAACCTCTGCAACCTTTTTGTAGATGGAATGGGAACAAAGGGGACAGCTGTAGTAGGGGCAACTTTGTCTAGCAACTACATTGCTGAAGCTCGTTTGATTCGTGCAGTCACCTACTTGAAATTGCTAGAGCACTATGCTAGACCTTATGCGGATGGTAATGGCAGCAAGCCAGGTTTACCTTTGCGCTTAACAGGTATTAAAGCTTCTGGCTACTCCGACTTAGCTCGTAGTACCGTGGCACAAGTGTATACACAAATCATTACTGATTTAGATTTTGCAGAGGCTAATCTTCCTGCTTCCTATGCTACAGCAATCTTGAATTCAACTCGTGCACACAAAAACACCGCTATTGCATTTAAAACGCGTGTTTATTTATCCATGCAGGATTATGCAAAGGTGATTACCGAGTCTAACAAAATCGTTGGACAAGATGTGGCTCCTTTCAGTGCAACGGCAGGTGTTGCGCATGCATTGAATGCAAATATTGTAAACGTTTTCCGTACACCTTACACTTCTTCAGAGTCTATTTTGTCTATGCCGATGACTGCTACGGCTGGTGATAATCCAGGTACACAAAACCAGTTAGGTTATTATTTTTCAAGATCAACTGGAAATGGAGAGTTCTCTTTGAATCCAAGTGGAATCATTGCCAATACAGGTTGGACAGCTAATGATGCACGCCGTTCTTTTAACGCAGTGGTTTCAACAAAGCCTTATCTTAATTTAAAGTATAATGCTCCTTCTCCCTATACTGACTATGCACCAGTAATTAGATATGCAGAAGTATTATTGAATCTTGCTGAGGCGTTAGCCAGAACCAATACTGCTGTTTCCGTAAAATCTGTTGCGCTCTTAAATGCAGTTCGCAAAAGATCTGATGCAGCTGTAACATTAGCTCCTGCCACACAAGCAGATTTAATCAATGCAATTTTAACTGAAAGAAGAATTGAGTTTTTGGGTGAAGGATTACGCAACTTCGATTTGATGCGTTTATTGCAAACCATCCCCGCCAAAGGCACCATTCCTGCAAAGGCCTCAACAGAGCAGGGGTATATTTGGCCAATTTCCTCAGACGAGCTTTCACTCAATCGTTTGATGACCGACAACTAATCCAACTATTATAATAGTTCTTGAGGGGTATCCATATGGGTACCCCTCACTTTTTTTAATGAATTGATAATCAATTTTTAATCGAGCTTTAGCTGGTAGGATGGCAATTACTTATAATCCTGTTTTAGCTATTTGTGAATAATTTGTTAAGTTTACGTGCAGCTTTTGAGTATTCAGGCCTGACTTTGAGTAAGGAATGACTATTCATTCGGTTATGCGTAATCAACAAAAATTAAAATAATGCAAATGAGAAAAGGTTTTCTTTTACTTGTTTCGCTAGTTCTTTTCTGCTGTACTTCAATTATGGCACAGCAGTCAGTAACTGGTAAGGTTCTTGATGAAAAAGGAGCCCCTGTAGTTGGCGCTTCTGTGAGCGTCAAGAATGTAAAAGGTGGCACAGTTGCCGCTGTAGATGGTTCTTTCAAAATCACGGCTTCTTCTAATGCAACATTAGTGGTGAGTGCAGTGGGCTTTGAAACCAAAGAAGTAAACATTGGTAACGCTACCAACGTCGCAGTGACATTAGCTGTTGATGCAAAAGGACTGGGTGAGGTTATCCTGACTGGTACTGGTACAGCAACTAGCAAAAGAAAAGTTGCAATAGCAGTAGAAAGCGTTTCTGCCGATAAATTACCTGCTGCACCTACTGCCTCAGTAGACCAAGCATTAGTGGGGAAAATTCCTGGTGCTATGATTAGTTCAGTGAATGGTAACCCCGGATCACCTGTCAATATCTTACTTCGTGGTATCAATACCCTCCAAAGCGGAACCTTCCCGATGATATTATTAGATGGTATCGAGGTTAAGGCTACTGATTTTAATTCATTAGATCTTACAGCCATTGAGCGAGTAGAGGTTGTTCAAGGTGCTGCTGCTGCAACACTGTACGGAGCACAAGGAGCCAATGGGGTAATTCAATTGTTTTCAAAAAGAGGAAAAAGCGGTAAAGTCAATATAGATTTTTCAACTGGTATCTCTTCTAACTCTTTGATTCAAGGAGGTGATTTTGGAAAAGCACAATTCCACTCATTAGTGACCGATGCTGCCGGTAATGTACTAGGGGGTTCAGGGGCTGCCTTAGCTTTTGACCCTGATTATAGCCATTATGAGGAGAACGTAATTTGGAATTCATTGGATCCAACAAACAATAATAACAAGGCTTATAACAAGAATTTGCAGTATTATGATCACTATAAGATGTTTTATCAAAGTGCATTGACTTATAATAATGCAATTTCAATTAGTGGTGCTAAGGATAAAGTAGACTTTAGTTTATCAGCATCTGACAGCCGTCAGGAGTCAGTTTTCAAAGGGAATGGCACTTACAATCGTAGCAACTTTGTTTCAAACATAGGCGTAGAGTTAGCTAAAAACTTGCGTTTACGTTCTGTGACTCAGTTGATATACACAGATAACAAATTATTAGATCAAACAGGTCGTACAATTGTATACGCGTTAAACAATGCTCGTCCTTTTGCCAATTTTGATTATAAAATGCCGGATGGAAATTACGGTGCATATTTTGGGGATGGCGTGGGTGTAAACCACTACAATCCTAATTACATGTTCCAGTACGGCCACTCTAGAGATCAAAAAGTTGACGTTATACAAAATCTTAATTTAAATTATAAATTCTTAAAGTTTTTTGAAGCAGACGTTAAATATGGTATGAATTTCCAAAATCAGGAAATACGTTACCAGATAGATGCGCAGGATAATAATTTGAACTCAGACTATTGGTATTACCAATTGGAATATTATTCTCCTCGTTATAGTGCGGGTTCACCAGGTTCAGCTTCTGAGTCAGGTGAAATTAACGTGCAGAATTACAACACCACTTTCCAAAACTTCTTACCTTCTTTAACTGCACGTCTTGATTTAAATCGTGATTTTGGATTGAAACTCCCAGTTGAGATTCGCACTACAACATACGGTGGATTTGACTATCGTAAAAATATTTTGAATGGTAGACTGGCTTATGGTACAGATGCGCCTTCCTTTGCTCCGTACAACATGACGAATATGACTAATCAGCGGGTGGCCAGTGATTATAAAGTACCATTCATAACTTATGGTTACTTATTTGACCAGAAGTTGGAGTTTGGTGATTTCGGAGGAGTTGCTGGCGGATTCCGTACAGACTTTTCTTCTGCATTTGGTAAGGGTTCAAAGCCATTTACATTCCCTCATGCTAACGCTTACTTACGTTTGAATGCATTTGATTTCTTTGGAAATTCAAAAGTGGCAAGCCGTTTAACTGATGTGAAATTACGTGCAGCATTTGGTAAAGCGGGTATTCAGCCAGGAGCGTTCCAGCGTTATGTAACATTGAATACTTCTCCAATGGGGGATAATGTTGCATTCTCATACAAAACTGCAAGTCCTAATCCAGATTTGAGTGTGGAGGTTTCTTCTGAAACTGAAATTGGTACTGATGTAGCAATCAAAGGTTCCAAAGGTGCTTGGTTTGGCAATTTCAATTTTGCTTTCACTTATTGGATGCGTAAAACCGACAATGCTATTTGGCAAGGTGACGTAGCGCCTTCAACTGGGGTAGGTACGATTACTGACAATTTATTTGGATTAAAGTCAAATGGTATCCAAGCATCATTGAATACAAATGTTTTCCATTCTAAAAAATTGAATTGGAATTTCACGGCTAACTTCAGCAAGCAGTCTTCTGAGATTTCCTTTGTGAAGGATAAGCCTGTTGTATTGACTTCAAATGCGGGTAGTTCAGGATATATCTTAAAAGCTGGAGAAAAAGTTGGCCAATTGTATGGTTACTTTATGTTGAACGCTGTAAACCAATTAAATCCTGTTACTGGTCAACCATTTATTCCTGCAGCAAATCAAGCAAATTTCTCTGTAGCTAGTAATGGATGGGTTGTTTATTCAAATCCTGCATTGCCAAACTACAAGCAGCCTTATGTTACCACTTCGCAATTTAGTTTTGGTGACCCTAATCCGGCTTTCAACATGGCATTCATCAACGAGTTGAATTATGATGGCTGGTTGACATTCTCCATGCAGTGGGATTGGATTAATAAGAGTCATTTATACAACCAAACTAAGGAGTGGATGTACCGCGATGGTATACACAAGGATTATGATAATGCGATTTCTATTGGAGGACAAACAGGAGCATGGACAGCCTTTTATAGAGGTGTTTATGCGCAGGTTTCCCGAAATGGTACAAAGAATTATTTCTATGAGGATGCCACTTTTGCTCGGTTACGTAACCTTGCAATTGGCGCTGACTTAAAGAAATTCATACCTATTAAAGGGGTGAGCAAAATGCAGCTTTTATTCACAGGTCGTAACCTTCTTACTTTCAGTGGGTATACTGGTTTGGATCCTGAGATTAGTTCCGGTTCATCCAACTCTGCTTGGGACCGTGGGGTGGATCACAACTCAATCCCTAATATCAAATCTTATCAAATCAGCTTGAATCTTGGATTCTAAACTCCTACAAACAAAAGCTATGAAAAAAATACTTTTATATGGACTGGTTTTCTCCCTTGCGCTTACAGGATGTAAGAAGCAATTGGATGTAAAAAACCCCAACGAGCCAACACCAGATGCTTCTACTACTGAACAAGGTATCGTATCCCTTGCACAGGGAAGCATATACATCAACGGGTTTAAAACTTTAAAATACGGTGATGGTGTATTTGGATTGTATTGGTCAGGTGCTATGGGATTCCATGAACTTTTAGGAGATGTGGTTGGTGCAGAAGCTGCCAACTCATTCCTAAATCAAATTGGGTGCCCCAACAAAGTAACGCTCGATAACAACAGCGTTGTTGTTAACCCTAATAACCCAAATACTTGGTATACGTTCGCAAGAACCGTTAATCAGAATGATCAGCAAGGATCCAATTTTAGTTATTATGAGTGGGCTTATTCCTACAACATGATTACTTCTTGTAATTCACTTTTGAATTTAATTCCGAAAGTGAGTTTTACGGGTAACAGTGCTTCAAAAGTGGCTGCCTTGAAGGCATGGGCACATTTTTGGAAAGGCTTTGCCTACTCACATATTGGCTCTATTTACTATGCTGGAATTATCAATAATAGCTTTGCTGCTACCAACGGTAATTACGTAACTAAAGAAGCCATCATCACTGAAGCAAACGCTCAATTAGATGCAGCAATTGCTGACCTTGGCGGTGTAACTAGCTCAGGAGACTATAACACAGTTATCGCTAAACTTATCCCATCTTTTTGTCAAGTTGGAAAAGGATTGCCACCTACTGCAGCTATGTGGATTCGTACAATTAATACGTTGAAGGCAAGAAACATATTAGTGAACAAGGTGTTCAGTTCTATGACTGCGAGTGACTGGAATGCAATTTTGACACTTACTAATAATGGTGTTCAGTCTGGCGATTATATATTTACTGGTCGAACTACCGCAACAAGTGATTTCCTACCTGCTGCTAGTGGTTATGTAGCTGCTAAAATTCAGAGTACTAGCCCTGGTGGTGGAACTTACAAACTTTCTGAGCGCTGGGTGCAAGAGTTCAAAACAGGAGACCTTCGTAAGACACAGAATGTTCGTACAGGTACTACTTGGATAGGAAACTCAGACCGTGGAAATGCATTTAACACACGCCATACGTTGATTAATGGTGGTAATGGATTAAGTGGTACTTATACATACGCCAGTACAACAGCCGGTGCATTTGAATTACCCTTAGCATCTACCTATGAGGAAAATGCATTGATGAAAGCAGAAGCATTGATCAATACTGGACAGGTAAATCAAGGTCTTGCATTAGTTGATGCAGTAAGAACAGCCATGGGTGCTGGCTTAGCTGCTGTAGCGAATACTGGTTTAACGCAGGCTCAAGCACAAGAAGAATTACGTCGTGAGCGTCGTATTGCATTAGCCTTCCGTGGACTTTCATTTTATGATGCTCGCCGATACAAAATCAGTGAGCCTGTGGCTAACGGCGGTGGAAGAACTGGTTGTGTAGTGATTACAACTGCCGGTGGAGTAAATACTAATGCTACTATTGAATATGGTTATCTTGATTATTGGGATGTTCCAGACAATGAGTTGGCTTACAACCCAGCTGCATCTGGAAGTGCTGCAACTAAAAATCCAAAGCAATAATTCAATATTTTTTGAATCAAAAAGGGCCTTTTTAAAAGGCCCTTTTTTTTATCCATATAAGTTGCAATATTAAGATAGCTAGATCTTACCTGGATACTGCTCCAATGCCTTCTCTAAACAATCCATCGCTTTATTGATCGAATCAAGATTCAATACATAGGCGAGTCTCACTTCTTGTTTGCCAAGTCCTGGTGTGCCGTAAAATCCTGTAGCAGGAGCTAACATTAATGTTTGGTTTTGGAAGGAAAAGGACTCCAAGAGCCACTGGCAAAATTTATCGCTGTCATCAATGGGCAGTCGTGCCATCGCATAAAATGCACCCCCAGGATTTGGACAAAAAACGCCTGGCATAGCATTGAGTCTGGAAACCAAAAGGTCTCTACGCTTCTGATATTCCTGTTTTGGTCCATCAAAAAAATTATCGGGTAAATCAACCGCAGCCTCTCCTAAAAGTTGTGCTAAACCGGGTGGGCTGAGTCGGGCTTGCGCAAATTTCATAGCGGCGTCATAGACATTTGTATTACGCGTAATAAATGCGCCAATGCGGGCTCCACAGGCACTATATCTTTTAGAAATCGTATCCATCACAATTACTTGTTGCTCTAATCCTTTCAATTCAAGTGCACTCATGGCCCTTCCAGTATAGCTGAACTCCCGGTAAGCTTCATCACTAAAAAGGTAGAGATCGTGTTTAAGACACAAACTGCCCAGAGCGAGCATTTCATCGTTACTATAGAGATAGCCAGTAGGATTATTGGGGTTGCAAATCAAAATGGCTTTTGTTTTGGGAGAAATTTCTTTTTCAAAATCCGGTATAGGTGGAAGCGCAAAACCGGACTCGATTGTTGAAGTGATAGGAACTACCTTAACGCCTGCTGCGCAAGCAAAGCCATTATAATTGGCATAAAAAGGTTCAGGTACTATGACCTCATCACCAGGGTTCAAACAGGAAAAAAATCCAAAAAGTATTGCTTCACTTCCGCCAGCTGTAACAATGATTTGCTGAGGAGTCAATGATATGTTCGATTTGGCGTAGTATTCTACCAATTTTTTTCGGTACGACTCATTCCCAGCACTGTGGCTATATTCTAACACAGGGATATTTGCTTTTTTAACCGCATCCATTATCGCCGGTGGGGTTTCAATATCTGGCTGGCCAATATTCAAATGATATACCGTGATACCCCTTTTTTTTGCGGCTTCTGCATAGGGGACTAATTTTCTGATGGGTGAGGCGGGCATCTGCTCCCCTCGGGTTGATACGGATGGCATGTTGCAAAGGTAAATATCTCTACTTCGAATTGAGTTACATTTGCGCGTGACTTTTCAAAAAGTAAAATTCCATCTCTTTTGTGCAGTACTATTGCTATCAACTGTTTTCTCCTTCAAGGTGAGTGCGCAGCTTTGCACGGGAAGTTTAGGGGATCCGGTAGTTAATATTGATTTTGGAACAGGATCGGCGGCCTATTCGTTCACCGCACCTGGATATCGGTTAACCACCGGCTCTTGTCCAAATGATGGAGAATATAGTATCACCACATTCCAATCTTCTTGTGGAAGACAATGGCATTCTGTTCCTGCTGATCACACGGGAGGAGGTGCTTTTATGATGGTTAATGCGTCTAATAATCCCGGAGATTTCTTTTTGCAAACAGTCAATAATCTCTGCCCCAATACCACCTATGAGTTTTCTTGCTGGGTACTCAATGTGGTCAATAATCCAGCGCTAATTAAGCCGAATCTCACCTTTAAAGTGGAAACCACCGGGGGGAGTATTTTAAATCAATATTCTACAGGGGACATAGGAGTAGCACCTCAACCCACTTGGCAACAAGTTGGTTTTTTCTTTACTACTGGGGCATCTAGTACGAGTGTCGTTTTACGAATCACCAACAATTCTCCTGGTGGAATGGGAAATGATCTAGCCTTGGATGATATCACATTCAGACCCTGTGGTCCTACCATTCGTTCTGTGGCGCCTCCCGGTTTAGATACGGTTCGCCTTTGCGAGTATACGCAACAACCTATCAGCTATCAGGCCATTGTTTCCCCTGGGTATTTGACGCCCGCATACCAATGGCAAGTCAGTGCCGATACAGGTAGAACTTGGATGGACATACCAGGAGCTACTACCTTGCAATATCAACGTATGCCGGGTTCGCCTGGCTATTATTGTTATCGTTTGACGGTGGCTGAATCGGGATCTATGGGAATTGCTAATTGCCGCATCGCTTCCAATGTACATGTTGCTGATATATATCCTCGGCCACTGATTAATGCAGGCCCAGACCGCATCCTATTTGCAGGTCGTTCTATTCAATTAGGCGCTAGCTCGGATGTAATGGCTACTCATCAATACCAGTGGACGCCAACCAGTTTTTTGAATGACGCTACCTTGTTAAATCCAATTGCATCACCTACTACTACGTTGACTTATACCATTCAAGTGACCTCTTCCAAAAATTGTATCAATACGGATCAAGTGTTAGTAACCGTATTTGATAAACTCTATATTCCTACGGCCTTTACACCAAATGGGGATGGTAAAAATGATCGATGGACTATACCCAATCTGGATCTTGCCGATGGCAC
>CAYFLE010000008.1:0-290 GCA_964343645.1 uncultured Chitinophaga sp.
GAAAACAGCTGCCGCCCCCGTGATTACTGCTACTTTTTGGTTTAATGCTGACATAGGCGGCAAATATGTCTTGTTGATTTTATTTGTACAATGATTAGGGGCAGCGCACTACTGATTTTTTGCCGGTTCTATAATTAGTTTTAAATTGCCCTGTACAAAATCTACTACACAAAATTACTTGCTATGAAAAAATTGTTATTGCTGGTTAATATGCTGCTTTTTGCAGCAGTAATTCCCACTGCCACGGTGATGGGACAAAAAAAATCTAGTGGTGTTAACCTGAGCCTAGG
>CAYFLE010000008.1:300-4472 GCA_964343645.1 uncultured Chitinophaga sp.
AAGTGAACGGAGCTGGATACTTTGATAAATCTAGTCAAAGTACCTCTCGATTTTCATTTGGGTTTTTTGCTGACAAAAAAATCAAAGGCAATTTGGCTGTACGTTCTGGTCTTTTTTATAACGGTTTAGGGCAGCGCTTTACGGTAAGCGATAAAGAGCAGCAGGAAGAGTTTAATTATTTCACAGTGCCTTTACAAGCTAAACTATCATTCAAAGGATCTCCCTTTAGTCTTTTTGCAGGACCTCAGTTTTCTTATTTGTTAAACGCTACTTGGAAACCTGATGCTTCTTCCAAAGTACTCATGACAGAAAACTTTCAGAAATTGAATGTTTCGGCAGCAGGGGGAATTCTTTGTGCTTTCTCCAAGCGTTTTTCAATGAGCTTTGAATATCAAAGCAGTTTGCTAAGTACGCTTGATCAGCAATATGCCGATAATTTGATTGATGGGTCTAGCTATAAGCCTAATGCTTATTCACTACGAGCCTATGTCAAACTTTCTAAATAAGTAAATCAAAAACCTCCCAGTGGGAGGTTTTTTTATTCTATTATTTCTTACTCATTTGATGGATGTCTTTCACAAAGATTATGTTTCGCTTAAATCCAACTGTTGAAACATGAATCATCGCATTGGCAACTTCTTGCATGGTATTGGAAATGGAAGGGAAAAGTTTGCTGATAACTAGAAGAATCCAAGAAAGATACTTGTATAATTTCAATGTATGTTGTTGCCCTTTTGCTGGCTTAACCATTCCAATCCTAAATCCAAATGCCTGTTTGAAAGGTAGCTTCATGAGGTCATTTTCAGTCTTACCTTTTATCCTCGCCCAATGTAGAGGTCCATTTTCGGTACTGTCAGTTCCCCCGCCACTCACATAGATAAATGATAGCTGTGGGTTGGGCGCCAATGCCTTTGCGAAATGAAGCGTATTGTCATAGGTAATTCTCTCATAATCCTTCTGGCTCACGCCTAACGAACTGATCCCAGCACAAAAAAAGCATGCATCATATCCTTTCAATCTAGGGTCATCTTCCTTAATTGACAAAAAATCCTCGAAAATATACTCTTTCAATTTGGGATGGTTCTTGCCAGTTGGTTTTCTGCTCACACTCAATATTTCTGTGACTCGGTTGTCGGCAAGGCATTCTAGTAAAACCCCTTCTCCAATCATCCCGGTGGTCCCTGTGATTATTAGTTTCATGACGTTGCCTTTCTTTTAATTAATTATTTCTTTATGTGGTATAAAAAGGGGAGAACTAATATAGTAAGATTGAAAAGCAATTTATAACTTTCGGTAAAACTAACCCTCATGAGATTTTTTTGTGTCGCCTTATTACTAGGCTGTTTGAGTGTAAGCCCGGTGTTTGCTCAGCTAAAAATCACTGGTAAAATTATAGATACTAAAGGAGCTCCTCTTGGTGGAGCAACTATTCGACTGAAAGCAGGAGGGCAAATGACGCTAAGCGAAATCAATGGGTCATTTGCCATCACAGGATCTTCGAAAGACTCACTACTAATCACTATGACTGGCTATCAGCCTAAAACTGTAATTGTTACTTCATCACCTTTACAAATTGTACTCGAACAACAGGAGGGTAGGCTGAGCGAAGTTGTGCTGGTTGGTACCCGAAAGTCAGGACGTATTAGAACTGAAACGCCCGTTCCGGTTGATCTAATCAACATATCTCAAGTAAGTGGCCCTACAGCTCGAATGGACCTCACTTCTATTTTAAATTATGCCGCTCCCTCTTTCAATTACAATAAACAATCGGGAAGCGACGGAGCAGACCATATTGACCTCGCTACATTGCGTGGATTAGGTCCGGATCAGACATTAGTACTTGTGAATGGGAAACGTCGGCATCAAACGGCTTTTGTGGCTGTTTTCGGTACGCGTGGAAGGGGAAATTCGGGAACTGACTTGGGGACTATTCCGACTAATGCAATAGAAAGAGTGGAGATTCTTCGAGATGGTGCATCTGCCCAATATGGATCTGATGCAATAGCTGGCGTTATCAATATTGTTTTGAAAAAATCTACCCAGGGGCTCTCAGGAAATATTGGTTGGAGTGGATACTGGGATCCAACCTACAACACAGCTTTTGCTAATGATTTAAAAACTCAATATGAATCGGCATCTAAAATAGATGGTAACGCTTTTGCGACAGACCTGAATTATGGATTACCCCTTGGGAAAAAAGGAGGATTTATAAATGTTTCCATGAATGTACTCAGTACTGGCAAAACTTTTAGACAAGCGTTGGATACATCGGATTATTATAATAACCCCCAGGGAATGTATGTCAATATTTATCGGAGAGGCCATGGAGATGCTAGCTTGAACCAAATTGGATCTGCTATTAATCTCGAGGCGCCAATTTCTAAAAAAACTACTTTTTATTCCTTTATTACTACTAGCTATAAATCCTCCGATGCATTTGCTTTTACGCGCAATTTTTCTGCTAAACCTGAACGGTTTCCGACAAGTGCCAACGGTTCTTTAATTTTTATAGACGGAATTATGAAAAGAACTAATGACGGAGAAACTTATTATTCCCCCCATATTCAAACCAAAGTAAATGATCTATCCCTAGCCGCTGGAATAAAGGGAACTTCAGGAAATGGATGGAACTGGGATTTGAGTAATACGTTAGGTCGAAATGATTTTAACTTTTTTGGCGATAAAACCTTCAACGCATCGAAAGGAGCTTCTCAAACGCATTTTGATGACGGAGGATTTAATTTTTTGCAGAATACGCTGAATCTAAATTTTTCTAAACCTCTTTCTGAAAAAACAAACCTGGCCTTTGGAGTTGAGCAACGGTTTGAAAAATACCAAATCTATGCAGGGGAAGAGGCGTCGTATAAAAACTATGGCAATGGTGATAAAGCCACCGGAGCGCAGGGGTTTCCAGGCTATCAGCCTTCAGATGAGGTAAAAGCAACCAGAAATGTATGGGGTGCTTATGCCGATGCTGAAATTGACTTAAGCAGTGCGTGGTTAGTTGATTTGGCTTTGCGTGCAGAACAATACAGTGATTTTGGATTTACTGCTAATTATAAATTAGCTACCCGTTATAAAATGTCTCCCCGTTTAAATCTTCGCGGGTCAATCAGTTCTGGATTTAGGGCGCCATCGTTACAACAGATTAACTTCAGTTCAACATTCACAACCGTACAAGCAGGAAATATTGCTGAAGTAAAAATTGCACCCAACTATAGCCCTCTCACTAAAGCAGCAGGAATTGATGAGCTAATGCAAGAAAAGAGCACCAACGCTAGCCTTGGGTTGTCGTGGAATGCCTCTAAAGAACTGCAAATTACATTTGACGCCTACCAAGTAAATATCAAAGATCGTATTGTGTTAAGTGGTCAATTTGACGCAACTGATCCTAATTTGGACGCTGCACTTCGAAATCAGATGGCTGCATTGAAAGTTAGCTACGCCCAGTTTTTTGCCAATGCGGTGAATACTACAAACAGAGGCATTGATTTGGTGGCTGATTATTCAAAAAAGTGGGGTAAACGCCGTTTTAAAGGATTGATAGCTGGGAATGTTCAAAAAATGTCCATTGACAAAATCAATGTACCTGCTAGATTAGCGGCCTCTACATTTTTGCAACAGACATTTTTGAGTGATCGTGAACAGAATTTTATTTTAGCTTCTGCCCCAAAAACAAAAATTTCATCCTTAGTAGAATATGGCTTTGACCGATTTAGTATAGGCGCTCGATTTACTTATTTTGGTAATGTGACCATACTAGGTTTCGGTGAAGATGGTTTGGGTATAAAGCCCATGGTGCCGTTAGACAATGGATCGGGTAGTGTACCTGATCAATATGATTACAAGGGCAAAGGGACAACTGATTTTTATGGCAGTTACCGCTTTAATTCTCAACTCACTCTTTTTACAGGAGTTGATAACCTTTTCAATGTTCACCCGAATCTTGGCGTAGCCAAAGGGGCAAAGGACTGGGCTTATAATAACGAAACTGGAGGACCTTGGGATGCCGTTCAAATGGGCGGAAACGGAAGAAGATTCTTTTTAAAATTAGCCTTCACATTGAAATAGCCCTTAAAAGGAATTGTTTTATCGATGACTCACCAAAAATAAAAAACCACCTGTGGGAAACAGGTGGTTTTCGTGACCCCGTCAGGTAGCTCCTGTTGGTA
>CAYFLE010000008.1:4482-18916 GCA_964343645.1 uncultured Chitinophaga sp.
TACCACATGCGAGCAAATTAATTTTGTACAACATGATACCAGGAGTTTATTTTTAATTCGTGTTTCAAAAAAAGGTAACAAAAAATGGTGTTTTTTTCCCCCTTCCTTATATCTTTTAGAATAAATGAAAAATCAAATTTAAAAAGTTATTACTTGAAAAATATTCATCTATATATAATACTGAACTATTGTCTACTATTGAACTGTGTAAATGCGCAGGACAAACATCCTGATATTATTTGGTATAATAAACCGGCCAATGTTTTTGAAGAAGCATTACCTATCGGCAACGGCAGAATGGGTGCTATGGTATACGGTGGTGTACAAAGGGATCGAATTTCACTAAATGAGGCAACATTGTGGGGAGGATTTCCTGTCGATCCCAACATGAATCCTAGGG
The DNA here is from genome assembly GCA_964343645.1 of uncultured Chitinophaga sp. Taxonomy (GTDB): domain Bacteria; phylum Bacteroidota; class Bacteroidia; order Chitinophagales; family Chitinophagaceae; genus JJ008. Next base: position 4,883 of record CAYFLE010000008.1, read on the forward strand.
CTAAAGAATATTTGTCCCTAGTAAGATATGAATTGGAGCGGGAGAATTATAAAGTTGCTGATAGCTTGGTCCGATTTATTCAAGGTAAGTTTTCTTCATCCTATGCGCCGTTAGGTAATCTATGGCTGGTTATGAATATTCAGGATTCTATATTTAATTATCAGCGAAATTTGGATATGTCTACAGGAATAGTGACTGTCAAATTTCAATCCGATAGAACAAATTACTCAAAAGAATATTTTATATCACATCCGAATCAAATCATGTTCATTCGGCTCACTTCCAATGGTAAGAATAAAATAAATCTCACAGCATCTTTTAATAGTTTACTTCCTTTCAAGACTGAATCTAAGATGGGAAGATATCTTCCTTTTAATAACTCACTTGAAATGAAAGGTATGGCACCATCGCATGCAGAGCCTGATTATCGTGGGGGCATGCCCAATCCTATTCAGTATGATTCGTCTAGATCTATGCGATTTATGTCAGAGGCGGTTATTTATAAAACAAATGGAAGAGTATACACAGATTCCCTGAATCATCAATTGAAAGTATCAAATGCAACTGAGATCATTTTAGCGATTTCAATGGCTACTAGTTACAATGGATACGACAAGAATCCTTTTACAAAGGGGAAGGATGAAATAAAAGCTTGTGAGTTAGCTTTGTTTAAACTAAAGTCCTTCAGTTTCGATGATTTGAAGTTTGCTCACATAAAGGATTTCAATTCTTTTTATAAAAGAGTTAATCTAACAATCCGATCTAGGCCGCAGGATCAGATACCAACAGATGAACGATTGAAACGATTTACTAAGGGTGAGGTGGACAACGGATTGATAACGAAATATTTTCAGTTTGGCAGATACTTGATGATATCGTCATCCAGAACCCCGGAAGTGCCCATCAACCTTCAAGGAATTTGGAATGAAAAGGTAAGGCCACCTTGGAGTAGTAATTATACAATAAATATAAATACTGAAATGAATTACTGGCCAGTGGAGACGACCAATCTAAGTGAGTTTCATAACCCCTTGCTCTCTTTTTTAAAAAATCTTCAGAAAACAGGTGAAGTTACTGCTCAAAGTTTTTATGGAATGAAAGGGTGGGTAGCTCATCATAATTCAGATATCTGGGCAATGTCCAATCCTGTGGGCGACTTTGGAAAAGGTTTACCGAAATGGGCAAACTGGCCTATGGGTGGTGTGTGGATGAGTACCCATCTCTGGGAACATTTCAGTTTTACCAGGGATACGGTCTTTTTGAAAAAGGATGCTTATCCAATCATGAAGGGAGCCACTGAATTCATACTTGATTTTTTAGTAAGGGATAAAGATGGGAAATTGGTTACTTCCCCTTCAACATCTCCGGAAAATAGTTATATCAATGACGAAGGATATCGGGGGTCGGTTCTTTACGGTAGTACTGCTGATCTTGCCATGATAAGGGAATTGTTCAGCCAGGTTTTGGCGGCTCAGAAGATATTACATAACGATGAGTCATTAGTGATGAAAGTAGAGAATACTTTATCGAATCTTCATACATATCAAATCGGTAAAAAAGGAAATTTGCAGGAATGGTATCATGATTGGGAAGACCTGGACCCCAAGCATCGTCATGTATCTCATTTATTTGCAGTTTATCCGGGTAGCTCAATCACCGTGAACAAAACACCTGCTTTGGCCAATGCAGTCAAAAGATCATTAGAATTACGCGGCAACAAATCAACAGGTTGGTCTATTGCCTGGAAGATTGGTTTGTGGGCTCGCTTAAGAGAATCGTCAATGGCTTACGATGCCCTCAAAAATATTCTTGTTTATTATCCGGCTGACAAGAATGAAGTAACACTTGCTGGCGGTGGTACTTATCCGAATCTCCTTGATGCCTGTCCTCCTTTCCAGATTGATGGGAACTTCGGTGCTACTGCTGGCATTGCAGAAATGTTGCTGCAAAGTCATGACGATGAAATTCGATTGCTTCCGGCACTTCCAGCAGAATGGGCAAGTGGTTCGGTCAGGGGATTAAAGGCAAGGGGTGGTATTGAAGTGGACATGAGTTGGGAAAATGGTATCTTGAAAAATTTTCTCATCAAAAATCCAATCGGTATTTCTGTTTCTGTGAAGTACAAGGACAGATCATGGATGACAGAAAAAAGAAAGCTGGTCAATATTCAACTCTAGTTAATATGAAAATTCGGTCAGATATAAACTGCCAAGTTTTCATTTATTCAATGTAAGGGGCTTTAAAGTAACCATATGAACGAAATCTGAAATGTTATGCCCCAAAGAAATAACCCATTACAAATTTTAATTTGAAATGGGTTATGATTGTTTCGTGACCCCGTCAGGATTCAAACCTGAAACCTTTTGATCCGTAGTCAAATGCTCTATTCAGTTGAGCTACGGGGCCGTTAGTAGGGAGAAATTCGCCCTCTGAGGGCTGCAAATATAGGACAAAAATCAATAAGGGTGCCTCACAAAGGCTTCCACTGCCGCATAGTGTGTTAACCCTAGGTCGGCGTATAGATTGGCTGTATTCGCATTTCGTTCTTCCGCTCGTTGCCAAAACTCTCTGGAATCAGCACCCTGGAAAGGAACCATGTCTTTTTGTGATTGATGGATGAATATGCCAAAACGCTTTTTCAGTACTTGATCAGGACTCATTGGGATGGCCATTTCAATATCTTCCATATTCCACTCTTGCCAGGCTCCTTTATATAGCCATAACCAGCAATCATTTACCCAAGTTTCGCCAGCTGATTTTAGTCGTTTCAAAGCCTCAAGAACAATCGTAAAGCATACTTTATGGGTACCATGTGGGTCTGCAAAATCACCGGCGCAATAAACTTGATGTGGCTGTATTTTTTGTAACAGTGCCATAGTGATTTTTATGTCCTTTTCGCTGGCAGGTTTTTTTTGTATAGTTCCTGTTTCATAAAAGGGGAGTTCCTGGAAATGGACATTTTTTTCAGAGATCCCCACATACCTACAAGTAGCTTTGGCCTCGCCTTGACGGATCAAGGCTTTTATTTTTCGGATGGAAGGGTTGTCAATCTGGTTAGATTTTTTTCTAGCAAGAAATTTGCGAACGTTATGTACAAACTGCGTAGCTTTTTTAGAGGGACTTCCAAGTACAGATTCAAAACCGATGGCAAAATCAAGATAGCGCGAAACAAATTCATCTGTGACTGCAATGTTGCCACTAGTTTGATAAGCAACATGCACTTCGTTTCCTTGATCATGTAGTCGTTGAAAAGTACCCCCCATGCTAATGATATCATCATCTGGGTGAGGGGAAAAGATTACTACACGTTTTGGCCAGGGAGTTGATCTTTCGGGATGTGCAGGAATATGTGCGTTAGGTTTGCCTGCTGGCCAACCCGTTAAGGTGTCTCGCAGCATATAATAAACTTGTAAGTTTATTTCATACGCATCGCCTTTTTCAACGAGTAAATCGCCTAAGCCATATTCATTATAGTCAGTATTGGTCAAACTAAGTACCGGCTTTTTTAGTTTCAAAGCCATGTTAACCACTGCTTTTTTAATAAGTTTTGGGGTCCATACACATTCTCCAGTTAACCAAGGAGATTTATAACGAGTTAACTCACTAGCTGCATCTTGGTCAATGACAAATTGTACATCTTCATGTTGCTGGAGTAAAGAGGCAGGCACACTCTCTGTCATCTCTTCTTCTACGGCTTGTTTGATAACGGGAGCTTTAGCACTTCCCCAAGCCATCAATATGATCTTTTTAGACTTTAAAATGGTACTGATCCCCATTGTAATAGCTAAACGAGGAACTTGAGCAATGTTTGCAAATTCGTAGGAATTCGCAAGACGGGTAGAGTTGTCTAGTGTGGTAAGTCTTGTTTTTGTATGAATGCCTGACCCAGGTTCATTAAATCCAATATGGCCATTATTTCCAATGCCAAGAATTTGTAGATCGATGCCTCCGTGATCTGCTATTTTCTTTTCGTAAGCATTGCAATGATCTTTTATCTTTTCCTTTTCAGTTTCACCGCTAGGTATGTGAATATTTTTAGGGTTAATATCAATGTGATCAAAAAGATGCACGTGCATAAAGCGATGATAGCTTTGTAGCGCTTCTTTTTCAATAGGATAGTATTCATCCAAATTGAAGGTGACTACATTTTTAAAACTTAGACCTTCTTCTTTGTGCAATCGTACTAACTCAGCATAAAGAGACTTTGGGGTGGAGCCTGTTGCTAGCCCAAGTATCACTTTTTGCTTTTTCTTTTGTTTGGCTTGGATCAGTTGAGCAATTTGGCGAGCAACCCATTTGGAGCCAGTTGTGGCAGTTTCTTCTATTCGGATGGAGATCTTTTCAAAACTGTCTGCCAGGTTAGTGGGTAGGGAGGGGTTAGCCATGAAATGGGTTTACTTACAAAAATAATTTAATAAGTTCTAATTGATCTGTATTTCATCTACGAATAGCCAGGGTTTGTTTCCTTCGCCAGGGTTTCCAGCTGGAACCAACCCCTTATTCTTAACTAAAAGTTTAATATATCGTTGTTTTGTGTTGATATTCAATTCAAAATGACCTATTTGTTCCAATCCTTTTTCAAATATACCCTTTTCCGAACTGCCTAATTTTTTAAAACTAGTCCCGTCTGCAGAAGCGGATACTTCAATTCCGGACGGCTGGTGAATCCAACTACCCGGTTGGTGCAAAAACCACACTTTTATGTTTTTAATGGGAGTTTCAGCGCCCAAATCAATCGTGGCCTCAAGATTATCGCCATTGTAACCCAGGTATTTTTTAAAGTGTATATTTTTCTCAGTATCATTTCGAACACCATTCACTAATGTAAACGCTCCATCGCCTGGGTAACTACGCGAAGGGGGCTGAGTTAACTTTACCTCCTTCCCAGTTGCTTTATTGATTTCAATGAGTTGTGAAAAAGAACTTTTTACCTCCTGATTATTGGACACAAATTTTGCGGCATAAGTTCCACTCTCGTTCAGCGTAATAGGTCCTTGATATGTCCCGGGTTTGGGTGAATCCCATTTAATAATTCCATTTTTTGCATTGCAGTTTAAGGTGAGGGTTATTCCTTGTTTATTTTCGGCCATTGACACCGTACCTCCAATATCAAAGTATCCGGGATTCACCGATACACCCCAACTCTCATAGCGTTGCATAAGAGGGATTAATTTGTTTTCAAAGGAAGTCCAATCCTTTTTATTGAATGGAGTCCATAAAACTTCACTGAGCGCTGCTATACGTGGAAAAATCATATACTCCACTTTCTTCTCATTATTCATGTATTCTGTCCAAACATTGGCTTGCGCGCCAAGAATGAATCCAGTTTTGTCCACTGGAATTTCTGCGGGGACAGGATTATAGGCGTATACTTTATCAATGGGATTATATCCACCAATCGTTACTGAATCTTCTACCAATCGCTGCGTATGATCGAAGTAAACAGGATTGCCTGGAGTCATTATTACAGGATGACCTTGTTTAGCTGCTTCAATACCACCTGTTTCACCTCTCCAGCTCATGACCGTCGCATTAGGAGCAAGGCCGCCTTCTAAAATTTCATCCCAGCCAATTAATTTTTTTCCTTTACTGTTTAAATACTTTTCAATACGTTGTACAAAATAGCTTTGCAATTCATGCTCATCCTTTAATCCTATTTCTTTCATTCTTTGTTGACAGAGTGGACATATTTTCCAATGTGTTTTTGGGCATTCATCTCCTCCAATATGAAAGTAGGGCGAAGGGAATAGGGTGATTACTTCATCAATCACATCTTGCAAAAATGCAAATGTGGATTCTTTACCCGCACAAAAAACATCATCAAATACCCCCCAGGTTTCCTGCACTAATTTAACACGACCCTTTTTTTGTTCGGCTATCGATTTAGCAGAAATCATGTTTGCAGGGATAGCAGTGGGCTTGTCAGGGAAGCAACTTAAAAAAGGGTAGGCGGCAATGGCAGCACTACTATGCCCCGGCATTTCTATTTCGGGTATTACTTCAACAAATCGTTGGCTTGCATAGGACACAACGTCTTTAATTTCTTGTTGTGTGTAATAGCCTCCATATTTTACATTATCATTTCCTTTTCCTGGATATCTACCAATAATGGTACCATTACGCCAAGCTCCCACTTGTGTAAGCGCTGGATATTTTTTTATTTCTATCCGCCATCCTTGGTCTTCGGTCAAGTGCCAATGGAATGTGTTGAGTTTGTGATAGGAAAGCCAGTCAATATATTTTTTGATAAAACTGACTGAAAAAAAGTGTCTGCCAACATCCAAGTGCATACCACGGTAAGAAAAACGTGGGAAATCTTCTATGTGAACTAACGGTAATTTGATATCCTGCCCACTTTGTAAGGATAAAAGTTGGAGCATGGTTCTGCTGGCATGAAAAAAAGATTCAGGATTTTGTGCGGTGATTTGTATCCCATTTTTGGAAATAGTAAGTTCGTAAGCTTTTGTAGCTGAGGTTTTATTTGCCTTTTGAAGAAAAACAAATTGCGCGTCTGCAGGTTGCGTAGCTTTATTCAGTTCGATATTGAACTGCGTGTTGAGCTCCTTGGATACTAATTGTATGGTTTCAAAAAGTTCAGCATCTTTTGAATCGGTGTAGTAAAAACATTTTTTCGGTAAAGAGTATTTTCCTTCTTTCCATTCTATAGAAGCGGGTTGAGGAATGATAAAATTTTGAGCGGCTCCACAAAATGGAAGTAAAAGCAGTAATAGTAAAGGACGCATGGCAATCATTTAGGTATCTAAAATACCGATTAGTCCAATACGCCAAATTTTCCATTGTTAAAATCTGTGATTGCTTGGTCAATTTCTTCCCAACTGTTCATTAAAAATGGTCCATAAGCAACGATGGGCTCCTGGATAGGTTCCCCTGATAATACTAGCACCGTTGAGTCCTCAGTTGCCTCAATAATAAAATCCTCCCCGTCATTCGCCATCAAAACGAATTGATCCCTGTTTGCAAGGGTTTCTTTGATTTTTATTTCCCCCTTTGTAATTAATAGACCTGTGTTGTAATGAGCAGGAAAATGCAAGGAAAATGCACCTCCTTGTTGAAGATGCAAATTATATACATGCATAGGAGTGAATGTCTGGGCAGGACCCTTTGTATCATTGCATGTTCCCGCAATAATTTCTACTTCTCCCCCTTCAAATTGGATTCGTCCCATTCCCTGTTTTTTTAATTCTTGGTAGCGAGGCGCAATCATTTTGTGTTTGGCAGGTAAGTTTACCCAAAGCTGTACCATTTGAAAGGGCCCCCCATTTTGTGCAAAGGATTCTTCGTGGTATTCTTTATGAAGAACACCCGATCCTGCCGTCATCCATTGTACATCACCCTCTCCAATGACACCACTATTTCCTGCACTGTCATGATGTGCAATTTTACCTTGATAGGCAATAGTAACTGTTTCAAAACCTCTATGCGGGTGAACATCTACGCCGCGAGGAGTTTTGGTTGGAGAAAAATTAAATGCAGACGCATAATCAAGCATGAAAAAGGGGCTCATTCGCTGTTTGCTGTGTATGGCTCCTGAGGGAAAAAAATTATGCACCCTGAATCCATCACCCACCATATGCGGGGCGGGAGGGGCAATTAAACGCTCCACTGATCTCATAATTCTCTTTTTTGCAAAATTAGTTTTATGCCTACCTTTCTTCCATGTTTAATAGAAGAAACTTTTTACAAACTCTATCATTTTTATCTGCGGGAATCACCCTTAGCCCTTCAAGAGCCTCAGCCGGTCAAAAGAGAACGACGTCGTCTTTGCCAATTGTTATTTCAACATGGGATGCAGGCTTAATAGCAAACAAAAAGGCTTGGTCCATTTTAGAAACTGGTGGCCGTGCCTTGGATGCAGTGGAGCAAGGTGTTCGGGAAACGGAAGCCTCTATAAATTGTTGTGTAGGACTGGGGGCTAACCCAGACCGAGAAGGACATGTGACGCTAGATGCTAGTATTATGGATGAAAACCATAATTGTGGTTCCGTTGCTTTTTTAGAGCGAATTAAACATCCCATTTCTGTTGCAAGACGAGTGATGGAAAAGACGCCTCATGTTTTTTTAGTAGGGGAAGGAGCGCAACAATTTGCGCTTTCTGAGGGCTTTACATTAGAGTCGCCTGCGTTATCTCCTTCAGCAAAAAACGCTTATCAAAATTGGTTGAAACAATCCAATTATAAATCGCCTAGTATAAATATTGAAAATAAAAATGACCATGGCCCTTTTGCGCCCAATCGGTTAGAAAATGGGGAATGGAATCATGATACAATAGGAATGTTAGCGTTGGATAAATCTGGCAATTTGAGTGGCAGTTGCACAACCTCTGGAGCAGGTTTCAAAATGAGAGGACGATTAGGCGATTCCCCGATTATTGGAGCAGGCTTATTTGTCGATAATGAAGTAGGGGCTTGTGTGGCCACTGGACAAGGGGAAGATGTTATTCGTGTGGCCGGTGCTTCATCGGTTGTAGGGCTTATGCGCAATGGCCTTCACCCGGAGGAAGCTTGTAAGCAAATGATTGAACGGATTGTCCGTGTGAAAAAAGAAAAAGCAAAAGACATACAAGTTGCCTTTATAGCTGTTACACCATCCGGTGAGGTAGGGGCTTTTTCACTACACCCAGGATTTAGTTATGCCTTGCGAAGTGAACATAGAGAAGAATTGATTCAATCAAAGAGTTGGTTTAAATGATTTATAGATGTTAATTGAAATTGCAACAACCGATTTTGAAACAACTCGTTTAGCAGTGGAAGGAGGAGCTGATCGCATAGAACTTTGTGCAGCTTTATCGGAGGGAGGGATTACAACCAGTCCAGGAATTTTACAAACTTGCCGAGAGAAATTTTCTCTGCCTATTTACCCAATCATTCGTCCCCGATCAGGTGATTTTTTATACACGGACAGTGAGTTTGAGTGCATGAAAAAAGATGTTCTTTTTTGTAAGCAGTTGGGAATGGATGGGATTGTGATTGGCGCACTATTGGCAAATGGAGAAATTGATCAAACTAAAACAGGAAAACTCATTGAACTGGCTTATCCCATGGGGGTTACATTTCACCGTGCCTTTGATCGCTGCTTGAATCCCTATGAGGCATTGGAAGAATTAGTCAAATTGGGTTGTGAAAGAATTTTGACTTCTGGTCAACAACTGACTGCTCCAGAGGGAGTTCATTTAATCAAAGAGTTGCAGCAATTAGCAGATAATAGAATAATTATAATGCCTGGCAGTGGAGTACGAGTGGATACGATTGAACTGCTAGCCAAGCAAACTGGATGCACAGAATTTCATTCCTCTCTACGAGATGTAGTTGCGTCCCACATGGAGTTTAAACATCCTTCCTTTAAAGAGAGTAAGGAAAGTTATCAAAACCCCTCTATTGAGTCGAAAGCCATTAGTCGATTGAAAGAGATACTTTTCTCTGTTACAAAAAACTAGAAACTTAGAATTTGATTTTTTTCAAATAGGAAGCTCCCACTTCTGCCGCTTTTAGAGGCGAACCGTTAGGATAATATTCTTGTTCCATTACAAGGTAATCCAACCCTAATGTTTTTGCTTTTTTGATTAAAGTAGGGTAGTCAATACTTCCGGTACCTAAATCCACCGATTCAAATTTTCCATCATTGATGGGAGTGAGACTTCTTTCTTTAATGTGCGCTAATTTGAAGCGGTTGGGGTATTTTTTCATCCACGCGACAGGGTCTTCACCGGCAGTAATGGTCCAATACATGTCCATTTCAAATTGAACAAGTTTAGCGTCCGTTCCTTGCATCAAAACATCTTGCGGATATACACCATTGGTGGGTTTAAAAGAATAGTCGTGGTTGTGATAGGCAAATTGTATTCCATTTTTTTTGCAATACTCACCCTGTTTATTGAAGAGGGCTGCAATTCTTTTAAAATCATCCATCGATTTTTGTGGGCCTACCCAAGGACAAATAATATATTTCATGCCGATTGATACCGCTTGCTCTACCTTTTTTTCAAAATTTGAAAAAATATCACAGTGCGTGGATACTAGTGTCATTCCTAAATCGCCTGCATAGTTTTTAAATTCCATAGGGCTCATTCCCCAGAATATTCCCTGTGGACCCTCATAACTTTCTATTTGCGTGTACCCATATCCAGCTAAACTTTTTAAAATTCCCTTAGGATTTTCATTGATAATATCTCGTAAGGTATAAAGCTGAATTCCAAAATTCTTTGAGGAGGCACTCTCCAACAGGCGTCCAAATGCACTTCCTGAATTCAGCGCTAAATAACTTGCCAGCACAGTGGAATTGCGAAGGAAATCTCTTCTTTTTTGCATAGTAATAGTAGTATTTATTCTGCCCACGCTTTTTCTCCTTTCACATAGGGGACATTTCCATCAAAACGACCAGGAACGGGTACGTGTCGCAAGGTTTTTGTCATTCCTGTTTCTGAAGAAAAGAAGCCCCATAATGTCAATTGTCTCATCATGGAATAGTAATGAGGTGGTGGGTTTTCTTTTTTTGTTTTTTCTTTTGTCTCTTTCTTTTCTTTTTCTTCCTCTGCTTTTTTTCGTAAAGCCTCGTTATACTCTTTTGCCTCTTTTTCTAATTGTTGTAAAAAGGGTAGTCGTTTTTCAGGAGTGAGTTCCATAAAGGAAGATCCATTTTCCTTTTTACATTTTTTTTCTAACTCGTCGATGCCTTTTACAAAAGCTTCCTGCTCATGTGTAGCATAACAGTCTTCAATCATGATTTGCATGAAGGCACCTGTTTTGGCGGCTCTTCCTCCTGGGGTATCTGTTGTAGGGATAATTGTTTCAGCAACTTCATCTAGTAAGGAAATTACAGCAGGAGTAAATGCAGTTTGTTTGGTAGCCGCATTTTTACAACCCGTAAGAAATACTTCTCCACCCACTACAGCTGTTCCCGTTAAGAGTGCGACAGTTTTTAATAATTCTCTTCTTTCCATGATTGATTAGTTTAAAGATTACCTTTTTTAAGTTCCTCCACTGCAAAATTGGCGGCACGTGCAGTCATTGCCATATAGGTGAGTGAGGGGTTTACACAAGATGCACTCGCCATACAAGAACCATCAGTCACAAACACGTTTTGACAATCCCATACTTGATTATTGCCATTTAACACAGAGGTTTTTGCATCACGGCCCATGCGTGCTGTTCCCATTTCATGTATACCCATACCTACTTCATAGCCATAGTCATAGGTGTAGGCATTCTTTATTCCTGCGGCTTCCAACATTTCTTTTGCATCATTCATCATGTCTTCCCGCATTTTCTTTTCGTTTTCCTTGATCTCGACATCCATGTCCAATACAGGTAATCCCCATTTGTCTTTCACGTTTTTGTTCAATGAAATTTTGTTTTCATGGTAGGGGAGCATCTCGCCAAATCCCATGATGCCCATATGCCAATTATCACTTGGTACACTCAATGCTTCTTTCAATTCAGCTCCAATGGTAAATTCAGCTACTTGTACACCACGCCCTCTTCCGGCTCCACCTTGATATCCAAATCCTCGAACATAAGATCGTTTATCGTCATAAACATTTCTAAAGCGGGGTACGTAAACGCCGGTTGGTCGTCGACCATAGGTGTAGCGATCACTAAATCCTTCCGCTGTACCACCAGCACCACATCTAAAATGGTGATCCATTACATTATGACCAAGTTCTCCACTACTGCTTCCAAGTCCTTCTGGCCATATATCTGTGGCACTATTCATTAAAATCCAAGTTGAGTTAAACGAAGAGGCACAGAGAAAAACAATTTTAGACTTGTATTGGTATGTTTTGTTGTCTGTAGCATCCAACACTTCTACTCCACTTGCTTTTTTTTGATCCTTATCAAACAAAACTTGCGTAACAATGGAAAAAGGTCTTAATGTCAATTTACCTGTTTTCATAGCCGCAGGGAGGGTAGAGGACTGTGTACTAAAATAACCACCAAATGGGCAGCCTCTCCAACACCTGTTCCGATATTGACAGTTTGTTCTTTCTTGGTGTGGAACGGTAATATTGGCGCTTCTGCCAATGATCAAGTGTCTCGCTCCCTTATAATGCTGCTTGATTTTTTGTGCTACATCTTTTTCTACGCAATTCAACTCCATAGCAGGCATGAATTCTCCATCAGGCAATACTTCCAATCCTTCTTTGCTGCCTTGAATCCCCGCAAATTTTTCTACATGACTGTACCAAGGGGCAAGATCCTCATAACGTATTGGCCAATCTACACCATGTCCGTCTTTTAAATTAGCCTCAAAATCCCACTTGTTAAATCGATAACTCTGTCTTCCCCACATTAAGGAACGACCGCCAACATGATAGCCTCTGAACCAAGAAAAAGGTTTTGTTTCTGTATAAGGACACTCCTTATCCTTAACCCAATAGTCAAGAACTGTTTCATTTAATGGATAATCACGTCGTAAAACGGGATAGTCTTCCCACATTTGTTGAGTAGCCTTGATTCCACGGTGTGGAAATTCCCAAGACTCTTTTGTTGCATTTACATAATCTTTGATATGTTCAATATCTCGTCCTCTTTCTAATAACAAGACATTTAGTCCTTTTTCAGTTAGCTCTTTAGCTGCCCATCCGCCGCTAATTCCAGAACCTACTACAATGGCATCATACTGCATGGTTGACATAATTATTAGTTTTAGATATCACAAATTTTTATCGCTCTCTTAAGCGCTGTTATTTTTTCTTCATTCGTTTTACCCGAAGGAATAAACTCTTGTGCCACAAAGCCAGTATAGCCTGTTTCGGCAATGGCTTGCATGATAGCCGGATAGTACAATTCTTGTGAATTGTCAATTTCATGTCTGCCTGGAACGCCGGCTGTATGATAATGTCCAAAATAACGATGATTGTCTTTTATTGAACGAATAATGTCTCCTTCGCTTATTTGCATATGATAGATATCAAATAGCAATTTGAAATTAGGGGAGCCTAATCTTTTGCAAAGTTCAATTCCCCAAGAGGATCGATCCGCCATATAGTCTTTATGATCCACCTTGCTATTGAATAATTCCATTTGAATAATGATGCCATGTTTTTCAGCAAGAGGCATAATTTGTTGCAATCCCACTACACAATTTTTTAACCCGGTTTCTTCGCTCATTCCGTTACGGTTGCCACTAAAGCAGATTAAATTTTTGTAGCCTGCTTTTGCAATCAAGGGAATTGCCTCTGTATAATCTTTAATCAACCATTCATGATTTTGTGGATCATTCCAGCCTTGTGTTAAGCTGACTTTGCCTGCGGTATAGCACATGGAACAATCAATATTATTTTCTTTTAATATTGAAAAATCTTTTGGTGCTACTAGGTCGATAGCAGACAAATTTAATTTATTAGCAAGTGTACAAAGCTCGTTTAATGTTAGAAAGTTATAGGTCCAGCTGCAAACGGAGTGGTTGATTTTGCCATTTAATTTCCAAGAATTGGACAATTGCTCAGCATTCATAACCGAGGTAGGCAAAGCGCTTATCAAAGCAACCTGTCCGATATTTTTTAAAAGCTTTCTTCTACTTGTAGGATTTTTATCCATTTACTATTTTTTTGAAGGATCCTTGAAGAGTAGTGAAAATAATACCAAAATAGCTGCTGCTACTGCCGCAGGGATTAGCCAGATGGTTGCCCAATCATGGCCGTTAGCAGTTTTATATTGATCAGCAATTAATCCAGCCATCCAAAATCCAACCAACATCCCTGCACCATACGTGGCTAAGGTGATCATTCCTTGTGCGGATGACCTGATTTTTTCTCCTGCTCGTTGATCTGTATAGATTTGCCCTGTTACAAAAAAGAAGTCGTAACAAATACCATGTAAAATAATACCGGCATATAATAATCCTACACCGCTTTCTGCATTACCATAGCTAAAGCATAGATACCTAAATACCCATGCAGCCATACCAATGAGAAGCATTTTTTTAACTCCCAGCCTAGTGAAGAAAAAGGGCATTAAAAACAAGAAAATTGTTTCACTCATTTGCCCCATTGTCATTTTTGATGCAGCATTGCTG
>CAYFLE010000008.1:18926-19332 GCA_964343645.1 uncultured Chitinophaga sp.
GATAATAAAAGGCAAGTGGAACACAAATTAAAAAAGACGCTAAAAAGAAAATGAGGAAGTTTTTGTCTTTTAATAATCCAATTGCGTCGGCTCCTACAATCTCTGCAAAGGATGTTTTTGTGCCGGCTTTAGGGGGAGGTGTATTTGGTAGAGCAAAACTGTAAACGCCTAATACCAATGAAACCAAGGCAGAAATTTTGAAGGTTTGGTCGAGTGAACCATCTTTTTCTAACGAAAGCCAACCAATCAATAATCCTGCTGCAATCCAGCCAATGGTTCCCCAAACCCGGATAAAGGAGAACTCTTTTTCAGGGTTCGCCATTTGCTTAAAGGAGATGGCATTTACCAATGCCAACGTTGGCATGTAAATAATCATGTAGATTAATAAGTAGGGATAAACATCATT
>CAYFLE010000009.1:0-18908 GCA_964343645.1 uncultured Chitinophaga sp.
GTATTGTATTCATTGGCTCCATTGACCCTTTCTATAATTAGTTGGGTGGGATTAGCCACTGCCTTTATAGCCGCAACGATCGCATTACGGCAATATGATATTAAAAAAGTACTTGCCTATTCCACCGTTAGCCAGTTAGGTTTTATGTTTTTGGCTTTAGGATCCGGCGCCTATCTCGCGGCTGTTTTTCACGTAATGACACATGCTTTTTTTAAGGCATTGTTGTTTTTGGGAAGTGGAAGTGTGATTCATGCTATGGGAGGCGAGCAGGATATTCGAAAAATGGGCGGATTGGCAGGAAAATTAAAGGTTACCTATATTACATTTTTCATTGGTTGCCTAGCTATTGCCGGGATCCCTCCATTGAGTGGATTCTTTTCAAAGGATGCCATATTATTGAGCGTGTTTGTGCATAACCCTATTCAGTATGGTATAGCGGTATTCACGGCTTTGCTAACTGCTTTTTATATGTTCCGTCTTTTGTTTATGACATTTCATGGTTCATTTAGAGGAACTACCGATCAATTACATCATTTACACGAAAGCCCCTGGGTAATGCTACTTCCTTTACTAGTGCTTGCATTGTTATCCATTGCGGGAGGTTGGGTAGGCATTCCTGGTGTTTTAATAGAAGGAGCCGAATCACTTGGTCAATTTTTGTCTCCTGTGCTTCCTGACATTGCTCATGAGGTAGCACATACTACAGAATTACTATTGATGGGGTCTACCACTTTGCTGGTATTGGTAGTGATTGGGATTGCTTGGTTTATCTATACCAAAAGAACGGAGAAGGAATCGAAAGGATTGCTGCGAGTTTTTGAAAACAAATGGTATATAGATGAATTATACGATCGAGTGATTGTTCAACCTATCACAAGGCTAGCTGGACTTTTACGTGAATGGATAGAACCTCGTTTGATCGATGGGTTAGTCAATGGTATTGGACGGTCAGTACAATACACGGGAAGACAAATTAGGTTTTTACAAAGTGGACAAATTGGAAGTTATATTTTATTGATGGTGATTGGAATGGTAGTGATTCTATTTGTTCAGTTTTTTATTCGAAAATAAAAGTGCAAGAAGCATAAACTATGGCTGCATTAACATTAGTATTGATTCCTTTGATCGGAGCGATTTTTCTCTTTCTCTACAGAGGGAATGCACGTTTTACTTCTTTGGCTGCGCTGAAAGTGGCCATTGCATCCTTGCTCGTTCTATTGGCTAGTTTAACTTGTTGGACCACTCCTGAAATGCGTCAGTTTTCTGTTCCTTGGTTGAATTCACTTGGAAGTTCATTTAGTTTAAAGATGGATGGACTTGGAATGGTGTTATGTATGCTAAATAGCGTTGTGTATTTTCTTTTGTTTTTGTATTTACAGAAAAAAGAAATTTCAAGGCCCTATGCTTTTTTTGGCTGGCTATTGTTAGCGCAAGCGGGAATGAATGGCGTCTTTTTAGCTACTGATTCTTTGTTGTTCTATTTTTTCTGGGAATTGGCGTTAATTCCTATGTACTTTTTAGCTTCTCAGTGGGGAGGGGCAAGACGGATTGCTGTTACTTTTAAATTTTTCGTTTATACTTTTTTAGGATCTGTGTTGATGTTAGTGGGTATTCTTTACTTACAGTCAAAAACTGCTGATCATTCTTTTTCTATTGAGAGTTTTCGGATGCTCCGCTTAACTGCTGATCAGCAATCCTGGTTATTCTGGCTTTTCTTTTTATCCTTTGCCATCAAATTACCTGTTTTCCCACTTCACACTTGGCAGCCTGATGCCTATGAAGAATCGCCTACCCCTGTTACGGCTGTATTGAGCGCGGTAATGGTTAAGATGGGAATTTTGGGATTACTACGTTGGCTTTTACCCTTACTTCCAATTGCATCCTATATGTGGGGCGATGTGGTGATGTCACTAGCTGTTGCTGGCATTATTTATGGGTCTCTGCTTGCGATGCGGCAAACGGATTTAAAAAGACTAGTGGCATACTCATCCATTGCGCATATTGGTCTTTTAACAGCTGGTGTATTTGCATTGAATGTTTCCGCTTATCAAGGGGTACTGCTACAATCCTTTACGCACGGTATTAATATTCTTGGGATGTGGATCCTAGTTGATATTATCGAAAAAAATACGGGCTCTCGAGATATGCGTTCATTAGGAGGGATGGCAAAGCATTCGCCCGCTCTTACCATCTTTTTTGTGATTATTGCACTCGCAAATATTGCATTACCACTTACCAATGCATTTGTGGGCGAGTTTCTTCTCTTCAATGGATTATTGTCAACGCCATCCAATTATTATTGGGCCATTACCGCAGTAGGGGGACTTGGCATCATTTTATCAGCTGTGTATACCCTCCAAATGATTAGAATGGTTTTTTACGGCGACTCCGTTCCTTTGACGCAACAAACTATTCGTTTGAACGCAGTGGAGTGGCTTGCGTTGGGTAGTATTGTGGTATTTATTCTCGTATTTGGAATTTATCCTCAGCCACTGTTGGATTTGTCAAGTGGGTTTGTAAAAGAATTGATGGGGCAAACTGATATTAGTTCATTATTTCGAAAATCCTAAGCATCTCCTATGAACGCATTACTTATTTCTGTATTGCTGGGCGTGTTACTTCTTTTTGCCAGCGTGTTTGTGAAAAACAAATCCATTAATTACTGGATTGCCGTGGTAGGTGCAGGAACGCTCCTTGTTTCAAATGTTGCAGAACTAAAAGGATTTGAATTTATTTCATTTTCTGTTGAGGGAATGTTTCACTTTGATCGTTATACGTTAGTCTTAAACACCTTATTACTTTTTTCTGTTTTTTGTTATTTATTACTCAATGGAAAATCGATTGCACAAGTCGGATCAGGATTTACTGATTATCTAGTCCTATTGTTTTTCATTTGTGCGGGTATGATGATGGTCACTTCTTTCTCTTCTCTTTTGATTTTATTTCTAGGTATTGAAATCATCTCTATTCCGCTATACATCCTAACAGCTAGTGATAAAAAGAATTTGAAAAGTAATGAAGCTGCTTTAAAATATTTCTTGCTTGGTTCTTTTTCGACTGGAATCATGTTGATGGGGATGGCGTTGTTTTACGGCGCGCGTGGAAGTTTTGCTACGATCGCGGCTGTTGATCCAACAGTTATCAAATCCTCCTTGCAACTGGCTTCTATTTTATTATTACTTTTTTCGATGTCTTTTAAAGTTTCTGTTGTTCCTTTTCATTTTTGGACGCCTGATGTATATGATGGTGCACCCACTGTTTTCACATCCTTTATGGCGACTGTTGTCAAAGTGGCTTTATTTGGCGCATTCATACGTTTGTTTGAGGATACGTTTAGTTTACAATTTGCCCAATGGCAACTTTGGGTTGGCGTCTTGATTGTACTCACCCTTTTTGTAGGCAATTTCACCGCAGTATTTCAGCAAAGTGTCAAGCGGATGTTGTCTTATTCCAGCATAGCACAAGCAGGTTTTATGTTGCTGGCTGTATACGCTATGAACGGAACTGCAAAAGAAGGCTTTCTGCTTTATGCCATCAGCTATTCGTTGGCAACCATTGGCCTCTTTACAGTACTTGCTAAAATGAATGATTATAGCTTAGAAGGTTTTAATGGGTTGGGAAAAAAGGATCCTCTAACGGCTGCGTCACTGACTATCTTTTTATTATCATTAGCGGGTATCCCACTGACAGGAGGATTTTTGGCTAAACTTTTTATGATTAAAGCAGCGCTTTCCTATGCTACATGGTTGGGGATTGTTGCGGTGCTGATGGCCGTTGTCTCTGTGTACTATTATTTCAGAGTTATACAGTCTATCCATTTCAGAGAGGATAGTCAAACGGAGTCAGTGACAATTCCACGGAGTCTATCGCTATTATTATTGGTCATCGCTGCCCTCATTATTTGGTTAGGCATCTATCCAGAGTCAATTTTTGGACTTCTCTATTTTTAATAACGTTCTTCAACCGCTCATCAAGGTTTTCTTTGTCTGCTGCACCCGCCGTGGTACCTTCATAGTGTCATGATGAATTTTGCAGATATTTTTTCGCTGGCCTACCGTACTGTCAGAGGAAATAAGCTCAGAACAGGACTTACTGTTTCTATTATTGCATTCGGCATTATGGCGCTGATTGGAATCATCACTGCCATTCAGGCCATGAATCAAAAATTGACAGAGAGTTTTTCAACTATGGGCGCCAATGGTTTTACCATTCGGTATAAAACAAGGGATATTCGATTTGGACATGGTGGAAATCAAAATAATGAGTTGAAACTTTCCCAAAAGGGAAAAAGAAAAGAACGGACTTCTAACCTGGGTAAGATAATTACATTAGACCAAGCCAAGCAGTTTGTAGGAACTTTTGATTTTCCAGCCCAAGTGTCTGTAGGAATCGGCGCCGGACGTAATTCTATCATATCCTATGAAACAAGGAAAACTAGTCCTAATATTGCTCTCATGGGTGGGGATGAAAATTATTTACAGCTCAATGGGCTTTCTGTTGAAGTGGGGCGCAACTTTAATGCGACTGATATTCAGTCAGCGCGAAACGTTTGTTTACTCGGGCATGATGTGGCGAACAAATTATTTGTACAAGGGGCACAGCTCGCAGTCAATAAAATCATTCGCATTAACTCCATTCCTTATCGGGTGCTTGGGGTGTTAGAAAGCAGAGGATCTTCCTTTGGTTTTAGCAGGGATAATATGGTGCTCACTTCCTTCACCAATATTGATCGAAATTTCAATTCGGGAAGTTCATTCAATATTGCCATACAAGTAGCAGATATCAATAAAGTGCCTGTGGCAATGGGTGAGGCCGAAGGGCTTTTCCGATCCATTCGTCGGTTGAATACGCGGGAAGAAAGCAATTTTGTATTAGACCGGGCAGACAGCGTTGCTGAAAAAGCTATGAACAGCTTGGGCTTTTTAACTATTTCCGCCACTGTGATTGGCTTAATCACTTTGATTGGTGCCGCCATTGGTCTGATGAATATCATGCTGGTGTCCGTATCTGAACGAACTCGTGAAGTAGGATTGATAAAAGCAATCGGAGGAAAAAGAAACGCAGTATCTAGGCAGTTTTTACTAGAAGCGATTATTATCAGTATGCTTGGCGCTGTTTTTGGAATTATCCTGGGAGTAGCGGTAGGCAATTTATTTTCTATGGTACTCAAAACAGGGTTTGTGGTCCCCTGGAACTGGGTTTTTTATGGAATTTTGATTTGTACGGGGGTAGGCCTTTCTGCGGGATATTACCCTGCGCGTAAAGCGGGTAAGTTGAATCCAATTGAAGCCCTTCGCTACGAATAAGGGGTGTTTTCCCACATTTTTTCCTCTTTCAGATCAACTTATTATCAATTTCTTATTCAATTTATTGGACTTTTCAAAAAATCCTTAACTTGACCCTCCTTCCATGGAGAAGGGGGTATAAATCAACCATTTAAAAACCAACAATTCAACACTAAAAACAACGATCATGGCAGAGACTAAACCAACTGCAACCAAAGCAACTTCCGTTCACGCAAAACAGGATAAAAATTTGATCTCCTGGCTTGCTCCCGTAGTGTGTATCATCGCTGGTTATGCGATCTGGCGTTATATGATGGGAAACGCCGATGGATTTAATGAACCTGATTTGAACGGCGGCTTCTGGCCCGGTCACAAAGGTCCAAAAGATGCGTTCCATCGTATTTATGAGGGTGGTATTATCGTTCCACTATTGATCGGAATGTTTTTGATGGTGGTAGTATTTTCCATTGAGCGTTACTTGACTATCCGTCGTGCATTGGGAAATGGATCTATTGCTGATTTTATCCGCAAAATCCAATTCCAATTAGCAAGCAAAAATGTAGATGCTGCTTTAGCAGAATGCGATAAGCAAAGTGGTTCTGTAAGCAATGTCATGAAAGCAGGATTGCGTCGTTACAAAGAAATGATCAACGAAGGTGGTCTTTCTACTGAGCAAAAAGTAATGGCTATCCAAAAAGAAGTGGAAGAAGCGACTGCATTGGAACTCCCTATGCTACAAAAGAACTTAGTATTCCTTTCTACTATTACCTCTGTGGGTACCTTGATTGCCTTGTTAGGTACGGTAATGGGAATGATTCGTTCATTTGCTGCCCTAGGAGAAGACGGGGGTGGAGGAGCAGCTGCTGACCTAGCGGTTGGTATCTCTGAGGCCCTTTATAACACCGCATTGGGTATCGGTACATCTGCCATCGCTTTGATCATGTACAATGCCTTTACTACTAAGATCGACTCTATCACACATGGTATCGATGAATCAGGATTCACATTGACACAGAGTTTTGCTTCTCTTTATAAATAATAGAGAGTAACCAATTCAGAAACTGATTGATCCAATAAAAATTCATTTATCATGCCTAGTGCCAAGATAGCAAAAAAGAGCACGGATACCGATATGACGCCCTTTGTGGATATCGCGTTCCTGATTCTTTCCTTTTTCATCATGGCGACCAAGTTCAAGCCGCCTGAGCCGGTAGAAATTACTACACCCGGATCAGTGCTGTCCCAGAAACTTCCGGAGAATAATGCTGTGATGATCTCCATCGATTCAGCCAATCGCGTATACTTCACTGTATTGTCAGACAAGGACCCTTCTAAATTTGATGCCATCATCCAAGGAATTAATACCAGCCAAAATTTGGGATTGACACCTGCAGAAATGGCCAACTTTAGAAAAACTTATCTGGTAGGAGTACCTTTTGGGAATCTGAAACAATTATTGGCGACTGATTTCAAAGATCAAGCTAAGTTGAACCAACCTGGTATACCCGTAACAGATACCTTGAATAATCAACTAGTTTGGTGGGTGCAGGAAGCCAAAAAAGCTTTTGCCGGTGAAAAACTAAATTATCTGATTAAAGGAGATGGACTTTCTAAGTATCCAACCTTCTTTGCGGTTGTACAAGCACTTAAGAAAAATGAAGAGTTTAAGTACAACCTGGTGACTTCATTAGATGATATTCCCGCAGGTACTGAGTTATACAAGGCAGAGCAAAAGAAGAATCAATAATCATTATCTAACTACACTGAATTATGGCAAGTATAGATACCGGTGCGGAACAGGGTGGCAAGAAAGGCCCGGGCGTCAAGAAAGCGAAGAAACTCTCTACGCGTGTTGACATGACTCCCATGGTGGATTTGGGATTTCTGCTGATCACCTTTTTCGTATTTACTGCAACCATGAGTTCGCCTACCACCTTAGACTTGAACATGCCTAAGGATATCAAAAAGCAGGACGAGCAAACAGAAGTGAAAGAGTCTTCGGTGCTTACTATCATGCTTGGGAAGGGTGACCAGGTCTATTACTACGAAGGAAAACTTGTGGTGGATGCCACAGGTAATAATTTTAAACAAACGACGTTTAAAGGAATAAGGGACATCATTGTTAACAAGAAGAAGGAAGTGATGGATCGCTATTATCAGCGCCCTGACCCCGCCTGTGAAGCAAAAGCTAAAGCAGAGGGTAAACCGGTCAGTAATTGTGCTGATAAGGACTTTGTGGTCATCATCAAGCCTAGCAATGATGCAACCTATAGAAACACCGTTGATATTCTGGATGAGATGACGATTAATCAAGTTCGTACGTATGCAATGGTTAAAATTGCGGATGTAGAATATGAATTAATCAAAAAGACCGAAGAGTCTAACGGCATCAAATAGAATCTATCAAAACTGAGAGCATGGACGCAAACAAAATATTATCTGCAGATCTGCTGGACATTGTATTCGAAGGAAGAAATAAAGAATACGGTGCTTACTATCTGCGTAAAACTTATAACCAGCGCATTAAACGTGCGTTGATTATCACTGCATCAATTGCAGGGTTGATTTTACTGATTTCATTCCTCAACCGCACATTAGGCGGTAAGGATGATGCTAAAGTGAAGATCAATGAAATGACCTTGCAGGATGTGAAGCAAGAAGAAAAGGAACCCCCGCCACCACCGCCGCCACCACCTCCAAAGCAGGAGCCGCCAAAAGTGGAAATGAAGCAGTTTACTCCTCCTGTCATTAAAAAAGATGAGGAAGTGGAAAAACCACCGCCACCACAGGAAGAATTAAAAGAAGCAAAAATTGATGTGGTGAATGTAGAGGGGGTTAAAGATGAAGGTCTTGCCGCACCTACAGATATTGATAACGGAAAACAAATTGTCGAAGAAAAGGTCGATGACAATAAGATTTTTGACAAAGTAGAAATTGAAGCCAGTTTCCCAGGTGGAGACAGCAAGTGGCGTCAATATCTAGAGCGTAACGCGAACGGGCAAGTTGCCACTGATAACGGTGCACCAGAAGGTACTTATACCGTAGTGGTTCAGTTTGTGGTAGACAAAGAAGGGAATATCTCTGATGTTCGTTCCTTGACTAATCATGGGTATGGAATGGAAGAAGAAGCCATGCGTGTGATTAAGAAGGGTCCTAAATGGAACCCTGCTATCCAAAATGGACGCCAGGTGAAAGCCTATCGTAAACAGCCTATCACATTCCGAGTGGAATCTGAATAATAGCGGTCGCTATAATTGATTGAAAGTCCCCTCTAAACAGAGGGGACTTTTTTTATGCCTCCTGTCCCTTTCCGTTAATTTTGCCCCATGCATCAAATAGCCGGTTGGGATGATACCATTGTCGCATTAGCCACTCCTCCTGGGGTTGGTGCCATTGGGGTAATTCGGGTGAGTGGTAAATTGGCAATGCCTATTGTCGATCAAATTTTTCCTGCTAAAAAACTGGAGGACCAACCCTCACATACTGCGCATGTTGGCTTGCTTATAATAGAGGATAGGCCGTTGGATGAAGTAGTAGTAACCCTTTTTAAATCTCCTCGCTCCTACACCGGGGAAGATGTGATAGAAATCAGCTGTCATGGTTCGCCATTTATTCAGCAACAAGTTTTAGCAGGTATTATCCAGAAGGGCGCTCGCCTAGCAAAACCGGGCGAATTCACCCAGCGGGCTTTCTTAAATGGAAAACTCGATTTAACGCAGGCAGAGTCAGTGGCGGATCTAATTGCGTCTACCACTTCTGCTGCTCAACAAGCAGCACTACACGGAGTGCGAGGAGGATTTTCGTTAGAATTAAAAAACCTACGCGAACAATTATTGAAATTTTCTGCCTTGTTAGAGCTAGAACTTGATTTTTCGCAAGAGGATGTAGAGTTTGTCGATCGTACTCAACTACAACATTTGTTGGATCAATTAAAGCAATCCACTACGTTGTTGTTGGATTCTTTTCGATTAGGTAACGTCATCCGTAATGGCGTCAGTGTAGCGATTGTGGGAAAACCCAATGCAGGGAAAAGTACGTTGCTGAATAGCCTGTTGAATGAAAATCGAGCTATTGTCAGTGAAATTGCAGGAACTACTCGAGATACTATTGAAGAAGTATTAAATATTGACGGCATTTTATTTCGCTTGATTGATACAGCCGGTATTCGAGAGCATACAGCGGATCGATTAGAATTGGTGGGGATTGAACGAAGCTTAGAGAAAATGCGAACGGCGCAATTGATTTTATATGTATTTGATGTGCAGGATGAAGTGGAAACTGTCCAACAATGGAAAAGTGAGGCAATGAAACAAGGTTGGCACTATATATTAGTAGCAAACAAAGTTGATTCGATGGAACCCACACAAGCGCATCAAAAGTGGAATGCCTTAGGTCCTGTTTTCATCTCTGCAAAAAAGCAACAACATATACTAACCTTGAAAGAGCAAATGATCAATAGTGTGTTGCAAGAAAAAATAAATACGGAAAGTACTATTGTGACAAATGCCCGACATTATCATGCATTACAACAAGTATCTCAAGCACTCCTTGATACGCAGGCGGGATTGGAAAATAAATTGCCCAATGATCTAATCGCCCTAGAAATCCGTCGCTGTATCCATTTCCTGGGGGAAATAACCGGTGAAATTACCAATGAAGATCAATTAGATTATATATTCAGTAAGTTTTGTATTGGGAAGTAATGTCAACTCATCAAGCAACACAAAGTCGTTTTAGGATTAATCCCAGCATTTGGGGCTTAGTTGTTTTTTGGGCCTTTGTTGAATCTTTTTTAGGGGGCATATTACATGCCCTACAAGTGCCGTTGCGTGGCATTGTAATTGCAGGAGCCGCTGTGGCTTGTTTAATTACGATAGCCGCAGTTTCGGGGGGGAATCTGTCAAAGCCTTCTCGTTTTTTTTCGAGTGATTTAATTAAAGCAACCTTAGCGGTGATGGCTGTCAAATTGATGTTGAGTCCGCAGGCGCCACCTACTGCGTATGTAGCGATGCTTTTCCAGGGGTTTGCTGCTTATTTGTTATTTGGGTTGATTCCTTCCTTTCGCATAGCCGCGCTTCTTTTTTCTGTGCTTGCACTTTTGGAAACTGCTTTCCAAAAAGTACTTGTATTATATCTTTTTTTTGGATCTGATTTTTGGAATACTTTTTCAAGCTGGCTACAAGAATTACAACTGCAGTTTGCTTTTTTATCAATTAGTTTATCTGCTATCGTAAGCACCTATCTATTTTTATATTTAGTGGCTGGGTTAGGCATTGGGTATTGGTTTGGGCTGTGGCCCAAAAGGGCTTTGCAAAGAAAAGACGAGTTAGTTCGTCTTTATTCAAATTATACGGTCGCCAATTTGGAGGCCACCTCTACACATAAAAGGGTCCAAAAAAATACCTGGGCCTATGGGGTATTGGTTGTATTAATCATTGGATGGGTCATCATGCCCGCTTCATTGGTGTTAATTACCATTGTACGCGTGCTCATCATCGGGTTACTTATTTATATAGCTACACCATTGCTTCATAAATTATTAACGAAAGTACTAGCGAAGCGCATCGGACAATCTGTAACAATGCAAATCATCGATTCTATTGCAGCGCAGAAAAGCTATTTTTATTTTTGTTGGGAGCATTTTCGAAAACGATCCATGGTGCCAAGGCTCTTATTGTCCTTTGAATCTTCGTTGATTTTATCCGCAGCCATTTCAAAGCCTCTGACTGTTACTAACTCCATTTAATCGTACAATGCATTTTTCAACTAGTTTAAAATTGCAAAGTCCTATTGAGTACCTAAAGGGGGTAGGGCCGTTACGTGCGGATCTTCTAAAAAAAGAACTTTCCATTTTTACTTTTGAAGATCTCCTTTTTCATTTTCCATTTCGATATATCGATCGCACTAAAATTTCAGCCATTCAAAGTCTTCGGCCAGAAATGGATTTTGCACAGGTGGCTGGAGTGTTATTGCAAGTGGAGGTGGTAGGGCAACGCGCGGGTAAACGTTTGGTAGTTCAATTAAAGGATAAATCTGGCATCATTGAATTAGCCTGGTTTAAAGGAATTAATTGGGTGCAAAAGCAGCTAGTGGTTGGTCAGTCTTATTTGATATTTGGGCGACTTAGTTTTTTCAATGGGCGCCCTCAGTTTGTACATCCGGAGGTTGAAAAACTAGAGAGTGGACAATCGCTAGAAAAAAATCACCTCGAACCTGTTTATTCGACTACTGAAAAATTGAAAGCAAAAGGATTGGGTGGAAGACAATTGGCAAAGCTTACCGAAAATTTATTGCTTCAATTGCAATCTAGTGACCTTCCTGAAATATTGCCCCCTACCATACTCGCTGCCCATCCAATGATAGGACGCTGGGAGGGTATTTGTCAGCTACATTTTCCTCGAAACACTGCCTTATCCAATAAGGCAAGAGAGCGATTTAAATTTGAAGAGTTATTTGTGGCGCAGTTACGCACCCAATTATTGCGGTCACAACGACATCGCTATTCTGCAGGTGTCGTTTTTGAAAAAGTGGGACATTATTTTAATTCGTTCTATGAAAGTTGTTTGCCATTTGAATTGACAGGCGCACAAAAAAGAGTCTTAAAGGAAATTCGGATCGATACTGCTAAGGGGAAACAGATGAATCGTTTATTGCAGGGAGATGTGGGAAGTGGTAAAACGATTGTCGCTTTACTTGCGATGTTATTGGCTGTTGATAATGATTACCAGGCCTGCATCATGGTGCCCACTGAAATTTTAGCACAACAACATTTTCACTCACTACAGTCTTTGTTGGAAAAAATGGATTTGCCCTTGGCACTATTAACAGGTTCAACCAAAACTGCAGAAAGAAAAAAAATTGCGCAGGCACTCGAATCTGGTGAGTTAAAATTATTGGTGGGAACACATGCTTTAATAGAAGAGACGGTCCAATTTAAAAAATTGGGATTAGTAGTTATTGATGAACAGCATCGGTTTGGAGTGGAACAGCGGGCTCGGTTATGGAAAAAAGCAAAAGTACCTCCTCATATTTTAGTAATGACGGCCACTCCAATCCCTCGAACATTGGCGATGACAGCGTATGGTGATTTGGATTCTAGCATCATTGATGAATTGCCTCCGGGTCGTATTCCTATTAAAACGGTTCATCGCACGGATAAAGATCGAAGCCGCGTTATGGAATTTATCCGTGATGAAATTGCAAAGGGTCGCCAAGCTTATGTTATTTATCCATTGATCGAAGAGAGTGCGAAGTTGGATTATGAAAATTTGATGAAAGGGTATGAAGAAGTAAAAGCTTTTTTTCCGGAACCGAAGTATTGGATTAGTATGGTGCATGGTCGTCAACCCGCGGTTCAAAAAGAAACGAATATGCAGCGGTTCGTTCAAGGCGATACGCAAATCATGGTAGCTACTACCGTCATTGAGGTAGGCGTGAACGTACCAAATGCGACTGTAATGTTGATTGAAAGTGCGGAAAAGTTTGGTTTATCTCAGCTACACCAATTGCGAGGTCGGGTAGGTAGGGGGGCCGAAAAAAGTTATTGTATTCTGCTCACCTCCTCTGGCATTGGAAGAGACGCGAGTGAAAGAATTAAAATCATGACGCAAACAACGAGTGGGTTCGAAATTGCAGAAAAGGATTTGGAGCTAAGGGGGCCCGGTGAAATTGAAGGAACCCGCCAAAGTGGAGCGCTGCAATTTAGGTTAGCGAGTATTGTTGAGGATCGACAACTGCTAGAAAAAGCACGAGATTTAGCTGAACAATTAGCCGAAAATGACCCTTCGTTGTCTAAACTGGAAAATCAACCCTTACTGCAGTTTCTGCAGCAACGAAAAGGAATGGTCAATTGGGGTAAAATATCCTAACTAATTGGGCGTTATAGAGCAAGATCAGTCAGGGATTTGTCAAAATCAGGACCTTCAGGTTTATTAACAGTTTTTTCAAAACCCCGTCCTCTTAATTTCGTTACTTTAAAGTAAACTATTCACCAACGGTGCGACCTAGTCTGCTTTTATTTGTTTTACTTACTCACACGGCTATACTATTTGGCCAAGATGCCATTCAATTTGTAGAAAATAAGGGGCAATGGGATGAACGTGTGCGTTTTAGAGGGGAGGTCACCAACGGCGTTTTTTTTATTCAAGACAGAGGTTATACTGTTTTGCAACAAGATCCCTTTAGCGCTTTTAAACTCCAGGAAGCAAAGCATCATGCAATAGATAGTTTTACCATTCGATCGCATGCCTGGCGTGTTGAGTTTGTGAATGCCGATGGCAAATCAATTTTATCATCCAAGCAGGAACTACTTCCACAAAAGCCGCTACCCACTTATACCAATTATTTTTTAGGCAATGATTCAACAAAGTGGGCGAGAGACTGTAAAATTTATCAGGCAATCACTGTTAAAGATGTATATCCTCACATTGATGTACAGTATTATACGGATCAAGGTGTTTTGAAATATGATTTTATTGTGCGGCCTGGTGGAAACGTGAGCGATATTACATTGCGCTATGATGGGGTGGAGAACCTCTCTATAAAAAAAGGAGCTTTAGTCTACCAGACATCAGTAGGAAATTTTAGTGAGTCTGCACCTACTACCTATCAGCCAGGCGAGCGTGGGCGAAAACCAATACCCTGCCGATATCTACTCAAAAATAACTTGGTAAAATTTGATGCGGGCGATTATGACCCTTCACAAATTTTAGTAATCGATCCTTCCATTATTTTTTGTTCATTCTCTGGTAGCACGGCTGATAACTGGGGTTTTACAGCTACCTATGGACCAGATGGAAGTATGTATGCAGGTGGAATTGTATTTAATGATGGAGGACGTTTCCCAACAATGACCGGTGCGGTGCAGTCTACCTTTCAAGGGGGTGAAACTGATATATGCTTGATTAAACTTACACCCGATGGTCGCAATCGAGTGTGGGCAACCTATTTAGGGGGATCTGGCAATGAACAACCGCATAGTTTGGTGGTAGATGCACAAGACAATCTCTATATCACTGGAAGAACTAATTCTCCCAATTCTTCTACTGGCTTCCCAGTGATTGGGAATGGTTCGTTAGCGGGTGATGGCTTTGACATAATCGTAGCTAAAATAAATTCAACGGGTACCTCATTGTTGGGCTCGAGAAAAATTGGTGGTACAGCTGCCGATGGAGTTAATATCGCTTCGTCTCGCGCATTAAATTCTTTGCAGCGTAACTATGGAGATGATGGTAGAGGAGAAATTATTTTAGATCCCGCGGGAAGTGTGCTAGTGGTATCACATACACAATCAAGTGGAGGAGGTAGTGGAGTTGGTGCATTTCCGGTAACAGCCGGCGCATTTCAATCAAATTTTGGCGGAGGGCTTCAAGATGCGGTACTCTTAAAATTCTCTACAAATCTCAGTACTCTTCAATTTGCTAGTTTCATGGGTGGAACAGGAAATGATGCAGGATATGTGATTTCCATCAATCCAAGTAATGGGAATATATATATGGGAGGAGGAACAGAAAGTCCTAATCTGATTCCTGGTTCGCAAACGGGATCTGTGATTGGAGCTTCTTTAGGAGGAACCATTGATGGGTATGTAGCTATTATTAAACCTGATGGCACACAACGTATAAAAACTTCTTATATAGGAACAGCAGGAATCGATCAGGTATTTGGTGTGCAGTTTGATGTGAATGGGTTTCCCTATGTAATGGGTCAAACAACGGGGAATTGGCCCATCCAAAACGCCCCATTCAATAATCCAGCAGGAAAGCAATTTATTGCCAAGTTAGAACCTGATCTCTCTGCCTTTGTTTACTCTACTGCGTTTGGTTCTGGTTCGTCTATTCCCAATATTTCTCCCATTGCATTTCTGGTAGATCGTTGTGAAAATGTGTACATGTCTGGATGGGGCGGAATTGGTTTTGGCTCTGGTTTTACTAGTGCGGGTACTGCCGGCTTACCACTCACGCCCGATGCCTTTAAGTCCACTACTGACGGAAAAGATTTTTATTTTTTTGTATTGAAAAAAGATGCGGCAGGCCAATTGTTTGGGAGTTTCTTTGGAGAAGATAATTCTACCAATAATGGGAATGACCACGTAGATGGTGGTACCAGTCGCTTTGATCGGAGCGGATCTATTTACCAAGCGATTTGTGGTAACTGCGCAATTGGAAATGTGCCTCGTCCTAATTATCCTGTTACTGCTGGAGCTTGGTCTACTACCAATAATTCAAGTGGTGCGGGATGTAGCTTAACGATGGTGAAGATTGCCATGAATTTGGCCGGCGTACAAAGTGCCATCCGTTCTAGTATCAATAATGTAGTAGGGGATACATTGGGATGTGTTCCTTTAACTGTTGCCTTTCGTGATACGGTAGGAAATGCACAGAGTTACGAATGGGATTTTGGCGATGGCACACCACGAGTAACAAGCGCTGCTCCTAACAATAGCCACACCTATTCAGCAGTGGGGACTTTTCGTGTCATGTTAATTGCTATTGATCCCAGTTCTTGTAATGGGCGAGACACTTCTTATGTACAAATTCGAGTAGGTAATATCGAAGCTACCCTTGATTTTAATCCAGTTAAATTATTGCCTTGTACTTCACTGAATTATCGATTTGATAATTTATCAACTACGTTAGCGGCGTATCCATTTAAAGCGAATTCTTTTAGATGGAATTTTGGTGACGGAAGTCCACTTGTTACTGCAGGACCAAGTGCTGTCTTTCATTCCTACACCGCACCAGGAACTTATCCTGTTACGCTTTATTTAGTGGACACCACTTATTGTAATGCACCTGATTCCTTGAAAATTTCATTGACCATCGCTGAAAACGTAAAAGCTGGATTTACAACGGATGCAATTGGTTGTGCCCCCTATACTGCAACATTTGTAAATACATCCGTAGCCGGCTTAAATTATACTTGGAACTTTGGTGACGGAAATACCTCCACTCTTTCTGCTCCGGTACATTCCTATGCAACACCGGGTACTTATTTGGTTACATTGATTGCAATCAATGCCAATACTTGTAATGTGCAAGACACTTCTCGTTTCACCATCCAAGTACTCGACGCACCTATTGCTAATTTTAGTTACACTCCCCTGGCAGTACAGCCTAATTCCCCCCATACATTTACAAATTTGTCTAGTAGCGATGCCATTCGGTTCAAATGGACCTTTGGAGATGGAGATAGTATTTTGACAACTTCTCGAGTGCCCATTACGCATCAATATCGCGCATCAGGTACATTTCAAGTTTGTTTAACGGCCTATAATCAATTAGACTGTCCACGGACTTTTTGTAAATCAGTGGAGGCCAGTATCAATCCGTTGGTAGATGTGCCTAATGCATTTACACCTCAAAGTGGAGATGTAAATAGTATAATTCAAGTAAAAGGTTTTGGAATGGTCAAGTTGAAATGGGAAATATGGAATCGATGGGGGCAAAAAGTTTTTGAAACGGCTGATGCAAAATTTGGATGGGATGGAAAATACAATGGAGTCCTTCAGCCAATGGATGTTTATATGTATACGTTGAATGTGGAATTTTCTGACGGCCGAATCATTAATAAAAAAGGGGATATCACCTTGATACGATAAGTCATGCAAAAGAAGGTGTTGGCCATATTAACTTCGTTATTGCTTCTCCTTTCAGGAGGGAATGCACAGGATTTGCATTTTTCCCAGTTTATGCAAACACCACTGCTTATCAATCCAGCTAATACAGGATTTATACCGGATGGAGATTATCGAGTAGGGGTAAATTATAGAAATCAGTGGTCTTCCTTGTCGGCTTTTCCCTATAAAACTATTAGTGCCTTTGGGGATTGGCAATTATTACAAAATAGTGATCAAACGGGATGGTTAGGTGCAGGCGGATTGATTTTGAGAGACGTAGCAGGTACAAGTTTATTAACTTCTACTAAGGTATATGGCTCGGTCGCCTATCATCAAATGATTAATAATGGAAGTTTACTCAGTGCCGGTTTTAATGTAGGCTGGGCAAATAAACGCATTAACACCAATGATCTCACATTTCCTAGTCAATGGAATGGTCAGTTTTTTGATGTGCATCAAAGTGCACAAGCTCCTTTATTGGCCACCACACAAAGTAATTATTTGGATGTACAAGTGGGGGTGAATTATGCATATTTTCCAAATCCGGAAACCTACATTAATGCAGGATTTTCTGCGATGCACGTGAATCGCCCGATTGAAAGTTTTTGGGCAAACAATACGGGGGTGGATAATCGGATTGCGCCCCGCTACAATGGTTTTTTGAATGCGAGTTTTAAAGTCAATGATCAATTCATTCTACAACCCAATCTGTATTTTTCAACGCAAGCCAATTCCTGGGAAGCGGTGGGGGGTATGGCCGCCTTGTATAATATTTCTGGAGACGGAGAGTACCTTCTTTCTGCTGGAGCCTATTACCGATGGGCAGAATCATTGATCCCACAAGTGGGAATAGGCATTCGTCAATTACTGTTTAATTTCAGCTATGATGTAACGGCCTCTACCTTAAAAAATTTTAATAATCGTCGAGGGGCATTTGAGTTCTCCGTCATTAAACAAGGGGTTTCCAATCCGTACCGGGGAAATAGAAACCAATCCCTTTGCCCTACTTTTCGTTGACTTTTTTCACTGCGTTTTTATTCCGAAATTCGTGTCCAACTAATCCGTTAGAACGAGATGGGAAAACTTTCCCCGCAACACGTGGATCTACTGCGCACTATTATAGGTAGTGAGTACGTATATGTGGATGCTGAAACCTTAGATTATTTCTCCCACGATGAAACAGAAAATTTAAAATTTTTGCCGGAGGTAGTCGTAAAACCTAGAACATCCGAAGAGATTAGTGCGATCCTTAAACTTTGTAATGCGGAAATGTTGCCAGTTACACCTCGAGGGGCTGGGACAGGTTTAAGCGGTGGAGCCTTGCCGCATTTAGGGGGTGTATTGTTAAGTACCGAACGACTCAATCAGATTCTAGAAATCGATGAACGCAATTTGCAAGTTACCACTGAGCCAGGGGTCATCACTGAAGTTTTGCAAAATGCAGTCAAGGCAAAAAAATTATTTTACCCCCCTGATCCCAGTAGTCGAGGTTCTTGTTTTATTGGAGGAAATATTGCCGAAAATAGTGGAGGACCCAAAGCCGTAAAATATGGGGTAGTGAAGGATTATGTGTTGAATTTAGAAGTAGTGTTACCCACCGGTGAAATTATTTGGACGGGTTCCAATGTGTTGAAAAATGTAACCGGATATAATTTGACTCAATTGCTAGTGGGAAGCGAGGGAACATTAGGGATTGTTACAAAAATTGTGTTGAAATTAATTCCATTGCCTACGCACGATTTATTGATGTTGGTCCCTTTTAGAAACCTTGAACAAGCAGGCGAAGCAGTTAGTGCCATATTTCGAGCCGGGTTTACACCTAGTGCCTTGGAGTTGATTGAAATAGATGCATTGAAAATTGTGAGTAGATTAGTGGATGATGCTGCGGTACCTATCACCGACGACACCGCCGCGCATTTGATCATTGAAGTAGATGGCACAAATCCCGATGTGTTGATGCAAGAAATGGAAGCCATTGGCGAATTATTGACGCAATATGATATAGG
>CAYFLE010000010.1:0-3050 GCA_964343645.1 uncultured Chitinophaga sp.
AAGGGTTATTTTTATAGGTAATTAGAAAGTATGAAAGCATTAAAAGTCACCGCGGTTATAGTTATTGTTTTAACCATTGGCTATTTGATTGGCCCACAACCCGCTACTCCTCATTATACTACAGCAATGCCGGTTATTCCTGCCTCGGCAGATTCACTGGAGCAATATGTAAGACAAATAGAACAAGCACATAAACTAAAACCTGGAAATGAAGCGCAGATTGTTTGGAATAACGATTCGTTGAAAATACCCACTGATTATGCGATTGTTTATTTACATGGATTTTCTGCTTCACAAATGGAAGGCGATCCGGTGCACCGACAAATAGCAAAGAAGTTTGGCTATAATTTATATTTAAGCAGATTGCAGGATCACGGGATTGACACCATTGCTCCCTTAGGAAGTTTTACAGCAGAGGGGATTTGGAATTCGGCAGTAGAAGCAGTGGCCATAGGAAAAAGGTTAGGGAAGAAGGTAATTTTGATGTCTACTTCAACAGGTGGAACCTTGGCCTTGAAATTAGCCGCCACCTATCCAGAAATTGCAGGGCTATTTTTATTTTCTCCCAACATTGAAATCAATGATAATAAAGCATGGCTATTGAATAATCCATGGGGATATCAAATCGCAAAAAGTATTGTTGGAGAAATGAGAACAGTTTCCGATACCACGGCGCTGTATGCGCGTTATTGGAATTATCAATATAAAACCAGTTCGGTGGTGCAGTTACAAGAGCTATTAGAATCCACCATGAAAGCATCTGTTTTTGAAAAAGTAACACAACCAACTTTGTTATTGTACTATTATAAAAACGACCAAGAGCAAGATCCCGTAGTCAAAGTATCTGCTATGAAAAGGATGTTCAGACAATTAGGAACACCTGATTCGCTCAAACAAGCAATAGCACTCCCACTGGCAGGCGATCATGTGCTAGCCTCTCCGATCAAATCAAAAGATGTAGCCGGTGTTGAAAAAGCAAGTACTGATTTTGCCATTTCTGTATTGAAGTGGAAACCAGTAACATCCAATGAATAGTGACAAGAAAAATCCTCTATATCATCAACCCCATTGCGGGCACAGGATCTTCCACCACTATTCAAAAACGCATTGAACAAGTAACAACGAAAGCTAGTATTCCATTTGAATGCATTCCCTCCAACGCAATGGGCAACTACCAGGAAGTTGGAGCGAGAATTACGAATGAGCAATACACCGATGTAGTAATTGCCGGAGGCGACGGCACCGTGAATCAGGTTATTGGAGCCCTTCGTCACTTACCCATTCAATTTGGCATTATTCCCATTGGCTCAGGGAATGGATTAGCCCGAGCAGCAAAAATTCCTACTTCTCCTGCAGCAGCACTCACTCATATTTTTGAAGAGACCGGGAAAGCAACCGATGGATTTTTAGTGAATCAACAATTTGCTTGTATGCTAAGCGGACTTGGATTTGACGCTACTGTTGCACACGCATTTGCTAAACAATCCACTCGAGGTTTATTGACCTATACCAAAGAAGTAATTAAGAATTTCAGCCGTGCAATTCCCTATTTTTTTGAACTATCCATTGATGGACAATCTATTTCACTCGAAGCCTATATGATTAGTGTGGCGAATGCGAATCAATATGGAAATAATTTTACGATTGCACCCTTTGCTTCTTTGCAAGACGGATTACTCGATGTTATTATTTTTCCCAAGCAACATAAATTATCGCTCCTGTGGCAAGCAGGGAAACAGTTGCTTCGTTTGAACTCCCCCTCCAAAATCAGTTTACAAAAAGAAGGCACTAAGCTGATTCATTGTCAAGCAACAACGCTCACTATTAAAAACAAGGAAGAGGCTTTACTTCATATTGATGGTGATCCAGCTACCATGCAAACAGAAGTATCCATTCAAATTTTACCTCAGGCCTTTCGTTTGATCAGAAAAAGTAATTGAATCAAGGATAGTAATAGTAGCATCGCCACTAATTGATGTAGCTGTGCCATCCACTCAAAGGTTCCCCAAACACCAGGAATAATCCCCGTACTCGTTAATACAGAAAAAATACCGAGAGTAACTTGAAGCAGTACCAGCATCAATGGCCATTTACGGGCATGAGTGAACCAAGCAGATCCTGCCATTTTATATAATTGATACGAAAGAAAAATAATGGCGGCTAGCAAAATATAGGCAAGTCCCCTATGAATAAAATGGATCATGATTCGGTTGTCAATCAGATTTAGCCACCCTTCTTGTGCATTGTAGAACGCATCCGGTAT
This sequence comes from uncultured Chitinophaga sp., assembly GCA_964343645.1. Taxonomy (GTDB): domain Bacteria; phylum Bacteroidota; class Bacteroidia; order Chitinophagales; family Chitinophagaceae; genus JJ008. The sequence continues at coordinate 2,264 of CAYFLE010000010.1, forward strand.
CCATTTATCATTGATAGTGGGCCAGGTAGGTGCTGCCGTAGCTGCTTTGTGCCCTGCCATCAATGCACCATAAGCTAACTGTATCAATAACAGTCCAATAATTCCTAAAACTCCACGATGCAATTTAGGATACTGCATGCGTGCATCAGGAGGCACCGTTAATGTCAACACAAACCAAAATGTATAGGACAATAATCCTAATGCAAAAACAAAATGTAATGCGAGTCGAGTGGGTTTTACATAAATGGCGTCTCCTGTCAACCCACTAGCCACCATGATCCAACCAATAGCCCCTTGAAGTGCCCCTAATAAAAATAAAATCAATAATGGCTTTACCATGCTTGACTTAAAGTAACCACGTATCCAAAAAAAGATAAACGGAATAGCAAATACAACACCAATCATTCTTGCCCAAAAGCGGTGAAACCATTCCCAGAAAAAAATGAACTTAAAATTCTCTAGTGTAAAATCAAAATTGAGGAGTTGAAACTGGGGCGTCAGCTTATACTTTTCAAATTCAGTTAACCAAGCCGACTCGGTTAGAGGAGGCAAGGTCCCGGTTACTACGTTCCATTCGGTGATAGAAAGACCTGATCCGGTTAGACGAGTGATTCCTCCCAATAGAATTTGAACAACAATCATAAAAAGACCCGTATACAGCCAAATCACTACAGGTCTAGAAGAGGTAGTAGAGGTGCTCATGGTTGGCAAAGTTAATTGGGGACTGGCAGCAGGGTAATTTTTGTTGAGCTTTATTTCGGAATTTGCAGGAATGCTAGCCCCTTTT
>CAYFLE010000010.1:3060-17388 GCA_964343645.1 uncultured Chitinophaga sp.
TGAGGCGGGTCTGGATGAAGCCGGACGAGGGTGCTATGCCGGACCCGTATTTGCAGCGGCGGTGATTTTACCGCGGGATTTTCATCATCCCTTATTAAACGACTCCAAACAGCTCAATGAAAAACAGCGGGATTTACTACGCCCTATTATTGAAAAAGAGGCCATCAGTTTTGCAGTCAGTCAAATCAATAATGAAGAAATTGATCAAATCAATATTTTAAAAGCAAGCATCAATGCGATGCATCAAGCGGTGGAACAGTTGAATAAAAAACCGGGTTTATTATTGGTAGACGGAAATCGATTTACCCCCTATAAAAAAATTCCCCACCAGTGTTTTGTAAAAGGAGATGGCCGGTTTGCTTCCATTGCGGCAGCTAGTATTTTAGCAAAAACCTATCGAGATGAATGGATGAATACCCTGCACCAGGAGTTTCCTATATACGGGTGGAATAAAAACAAAGGATACGGGACGCTGATTCATCGCAAGGCCATTGAAGTACATGGCCTATGTCAACATCATCGAAAAAGTTTTCGAATATTACCTGCGCAGTAAGACTTTTTAATTAATCGTCCACACCTCGTTTCCTTTGAGCAGCTTATCTAAATCAGCCGGCTTTCTAGAAGCGGCTTCTTCTAATTGAGCGGCCATCACATCTTCGTAACAGGGACGGTCTGTTTGATAAAACACGCCGAAAGGTCTTGGTAAATGTCCTTCAATACGAGGGTCATCGAAGATGCGTGTAAGTATCTGTGCTTTGTAAATATCTTTTTCATCATGTACCCAACAATCGGCCGCACTGAACCCCTCATTAAAATCAACCACCACTGGTTTAAAGCCATCTAGTTTTATTCCTTTATCATTGTTGGCGCCAAACACTAATGGCTTGCCTTGTTCGAGGAATAAAGTTTCTGCTGCTTTGGTTCCTTTTTCTGTAAATATTTCAAATGCGCCATCGTTGAAGATGTTGCAATTCTGATAGATCTCTAAAAATGAAGCCCCTTTATGCGCATTAGCACGCAGTAACATGGCTTGTAATTGTTTGGGGTCGCGATCCATGGTACGTGCAACAAAGGTTGCGTCTGCACCCAATGCAAGTGCCGCAGGATTAAATGGATGATCAATACTACCCATCGGCGTACTCTTGGTAATTTTCTTTTCCTCCGAAGTGGGCGAGTATTGCCCTTTTGTTAATCCGTAAATCTGATTATTGAAAAGTAAAATATTAACATCAAAATTGCGACGCAATAAATGAATCGTATGATTACCTCCAATACTTAGACTATCTCCGTCTCCTGTCACAATCCATACACTCAATTCTGGACGACTCGCTTTTAATCCACTTGCAATGGCGGTGGCACGACCATGAATAGAGTGCATGCCAAACGTATTCATGTAATAAGGGAAACGACTGCTACAACCGATTCCTGAAATGAAAACAATGTTCTCCTTCGGAATGCCGAGTGTAGGCATTACTTTTTGTACCTGTGCTAAAATGGAATAATCTCCACAACCGGGACACCAGCGAACTTCTTGGTCCGATGCAAAATCTTTAGCAGTGAGCGTGGGTGTTACAATAGTTTCACTCATAAAAAAGGGTTGTCTTCAAATGTACAAAATTCAATAACAGGTTTGACCAGCTTCTAGCATTTGATCGGCAATTCTGCGACGGGCTGCCTTACTGTTGAACGGGTCGGCCTTGGTAAACCTTTTTAGGCCCAATAACATCATTCGTCCTTCGTCACCCGTAGCAAAACCATTGATCGCATCTTTTCCGGATTTATTGACCCTGTCTGCCGCATCGTAGAGATAGGTGCGCATGATATCTAATTGTCCGGCCACTGCAGCCTCGCCCCGTAGCTCAACCAGCTTCATAACACGCAAAAGAACGCTTTCCGCATGAAAAACTTCAATAGCCATATCCGCCAAATTCATTAAAATCTCCTGTTCCTTATCTAGCTTCATCATCAGTGTTTGAACGGCACCTCCTGCTGTTAGTAAGATGGCTTTTTTCAAATTAGCAATCAGCTTGCGTTCTGTCGCAAATGGTGTTTCATCCATAGCCCCAAAATCAGGTACACTCATCAATTCTTTTTGAATGGACATAGCGGGACCCATTAAATCGAGGCGCCCGGATAAGGCACGTTTCAACGTCATATCTAAGGTCAACAAACGATTAATTTCATTGGTGCCTTCATAAATGCGATTGATTCGACTATCGCGATAGGCCCTTGAAATAGGATACTCTGCACTATATCCATTTCCTCCATGAATTTGAACCGCTTCGTCTACTGCAAAATCCAGCACTTCACTACCAAATACTTTTAACGCTGCACACTCAATGGCAAATTCTTCGGCTCCTGCTAACAGCGCTTCTCCAAAAGGCTTGCCATTATCCAATAATTCATGTTCTTTTTGATCAATCCATTTGGCAGTGCGATACAGCGCCGATTCTGCCACATAGGTGCGAATGGCCATTTCTGCCAACTTATGTTTGATGGCACCAAAATTGGAAATGGGCTGTTTGAACTGCTCTCTAGTTTTTGCGTACGTGATAGATTGGTTCACCGCTCTACGCGCACCGCCCACTGCAGCCGCACACAATTTTAAACGCCCGATATTCAAAATATTGAAAGCGATTTTATGCCCTTTACCTAATTCTCCTAATAAATTTTCTGCAGGGATTTTACAATCCTGAAAATATAGTTGCACGGTAGAGGACCCCTTGATTCCCATTTTTTGTTCCTCGGGTCCTTGTGTAAAACCCGGTGTTCCTCTTTCTACAATAAACGCAGTGAATTGCTCGCCATTCACTTTTGCAAAAACGGTGTAAACATGCGCAAATCCGCCATTAGTGATCCAACATTTTTGTCCATTGAGAATATAGTGCTTACCATCGGGCGATAAGGTAGCTGTTGTTTTTGCGCCTAATGCATCACTTCCACTGTTAGGTTCAGTTAATCCATATGATCCCGCCCATTCACCAGTAACTAGCTTAGGTAAGTATTTTGCTTTTTGTGCAGGTGTGCCAAAATACAAAAGAGGTAACATGCCGATACCCATATGTGCAGATACTGCTACTGAATAGGAATGTCCGGACCCTAGATATTCACTGACTATTGTTGAACTAACAAAGTCTTTTCCTAATCCACCAAATTCCTCTGGGATGGAAGTAGAAAGCAATCCTAAGTCTCCCGTTTTTTTAACGAGTGATGGCATCAGTCCTTCTTCTAAAGCATCTATTCTCTCAACAATAGGAAAAACTTCTGTGTCTAAAAATTGAGCACACATGTCTCGAATCATTTGTTGCTCTTCGGAAAATTGTTCGGGTATAAATGTTTCTGCTGGGGTGCACTCCTTTACCAGCCATTCACCACCTTTTAAATTTTTTTGTGCAATCGTTTCTGTTGACATACCATCTATTTTAATTGTTTGAAGTAAGGTTATCATATACCACTTGTAAAACTTGCTTACACACTTCTACTTTATCGGCAGGCACACCTCGTAAAGCTTCCGTAAGTGTTTGATCCGCCAGTTTCATAGTTTGTTCCTGTAGCTGCTGACCGTCTTTTGTTAAATAAATTAGATTGATGCGACGATCATTATTCGCTGCTACTCTTTTGACAAGACCTGCTTTTTCCAGATTATCGACTAATCGAGTGATACTGGGCTTATCTCTAAAACTTGCAGAACAGAGATCCTGCTGACTGATTCCATCTTTTTTCCAAAGATGATAGAGCACACTCCATTGCTCAATGGTCACATTGAGTCCCGTTCCATTGAATTTTTTTTGCAGTCGTCTGGCAATAGCTGTAGAGGCAATACCTGTAATAAAACTGTAAAGCTCTCCTTTTTTAAATTGGTTGTTTGGCATATAGTTGTTTAAGCAACTATCAAATCTACCAAATTTTTCCTCGCGTGACCATGACGTAGAAAAATTTAACACGGTTTTCCATCGCCGGGGAAACGGTAGTTTTGTGGCATGTGGTTTTTGTGGATACTAGCACTACTTACCGTAGTTTATAATTGGCTGATTTTTCAGTTGAAAAAAGGGTGGAGTCAATTACCCAATTTCAGGCCCACCCCATCACAGGGCCCCTTCCCCATTGTCACCATATTGGTTCCTGCCCGTAACGAGGAGGAAAACATCGGGAACCTACTAAAAGCAATTGGTCAACAGCAATACCCCGCCGAAAAAATGGAGGTTGTGGTTATCAATGATCACTCCACTGATCGAACGGCTATGATAGCCCGCTCTTTCTCCTTTGTCAAATTGATTGAATTACAGGAAGACTCTATCAATGCGTATAAAAAAAGAGCCATCGAAAAAGGAATAGAAGCTGCTAGCGGCTCGTTAATTGTATGTACCGATGCAGATTGCATCCCTGGAGCAACTTGGATATCCACGCTAGTCAATTATTATCAACAACACTCCTGCGCATTTATAGCAGCCCCTGTGTTATTGGAAAATGACGGAAGTATGTTGGGACAGTTTCAAACACTTGATTTTTTGGTGATGCAAGGAATTACGGGGGCTGGTATTCAACAACAATCGATTTATATGGCGAATGGTGCGAATATGAGTTATCCGAAAAAAATATTCGAAGAAGTTGATGGATATCAATATAACAAGCGATTGGCTTCAGGCGATGATTTCTTTTTGCTCCATAAAATTCAGCAACGATACCCCTCGCAAATACACTACATCAAATCAACAGAAACAATTATTCGTACATCTGCCATGCCTACCTGGTCGAGCTTTATTCAGCAACGCATTCGTTGGGCCAGTAAATCGGCGCATTATAGAAATGGAAAATTGAAAGGCGTTTTACTATTGGTGGGCCTTTATAATTTGATTTTAGTGACCAGTCTTTTGTTAGGGGTTTTTGATGGAGACTACCTACGAGGCGTAGTAGTGGCCTTGCTGCTAAAGACTATTATTGAATGGCCTTTTGTGAAGGAGGTAGCACATTTTTTTAAAGTGCACATCCCTTGGTACAAATTTCTCTTTTTCCAACCGATCCATAGTTTCTATATTGTTTTAACGGGCCTTTTCAGCTATCAAAAATCCTATACGTGGAAAGACAGACGCGTCCGCTGATCAAAATGGTATTTTGAAAGCGTAAAATTGATAGTTTTGAAACTCGAAAAATTGATGATGCCCCACCTTCGCTCATTCTTATTTATAGTCCTGTTTTTCACGTCCTTGTTGAGCTTTGCACAGGATGCCTCTATTCGAAAATTACAAGTAGAATCGTTGCGGCCGGTAAAAAAATATGTTCCCGATTCTTTGATAAAAAAATGGAAATCGGGCGGTAACTATACGTTGACTATTGGACAAGGCTCACTTAGTAACTGGGCAGCTGGCGGCGATCAGTTTTCATTAACCGTCAATACTATTTTACAGCTTTACTCTTATTACAGGAAGGATCGAAATAGATGGGATAACACACTTGATATTTTTTTTGGATACATCAATACCACTTCACTAGGTAGTCGAAAAAATGATGATCGTTTTGATTTGATTTCAAAATATGGTTACTCGTTGAATAAGAAAATAAATTTGGCGACTCTTTTTAATGTACGCTCTCAATTTGTGCGTGGCTACACGTATCCTAATAACCGGAAAACCTTTGCCTCCAGTTTTTTATCACCGGGTTATATCATTTTTAGTCAGGGCTTAGACTTTCGTCCTAATAAACAAATTTCTGTTTTCTTTTCTCCCATCACAGCCAGATGGGTGGTAGTGACTAATCCGGTCCTTTCTGCAAGAGGAGAGTATGGTGTAAAGGCGGGCACAAATAGTATTGGACAATTTGGTGCGTTTGGAACCGTCACGATTGAAAAAATCTTCAATAAAAAAGTATTGTACAAATCAAGGTTAGATCTATTTTCCAATTATCAACAAAAACCACAAAACGTAGATCTGTTCATCACGAATGTATTAACTACCAAAATTGGAAAGAACCTTGCCTTCAACTGGAACGTGGATCTCATTTATGATGATGACGTTCGTTTATTTGGCCCCGCTAAATCATCACCTGGATTACAAGCAAAATCTATTATTGGATTGGGCTTACAGGTAAAATTTTAACATGGGACAAAAGAAACTCGTTCGCTTTGCAGAACTAAAAACATTTTCGAATGTTCGCGAATTTCCATTAGACGCAGCGGGTAACTGGCATTCCTTTTTTGGCAATACAAATTCGATCACATTAGAACTAGCTTGTGGGAAAGGCGAATATGCCATTGGACTAGGACAATTATATCCCAACAGAAATTTTATTGGCGTAGATATAAAGGGAAATCGAATTTGGGTAGGCGCGCGTAAAGCCCAACAAGAAGGCTTATCGAACGTCGCCTTTCTTCGGACACAAATAGAGCAAGTCAGTACTTATTTTTCACCCGAAGAAGTGCAAGAAATTTGGATCACTTTCCCTGATCCGCAATTACGTTTTTCCAAAGCAAAAAAACGATTAACGCATCCACGGTTTTTACGCATGTACCAGCAATTTTTACAACCAACTGGTCGAGTGCATTTAAAAACAGATAGTCCTGATCTTTATCAATTCACTAAATTGGTGATTGAGCACTATCGGTGTCCCGTTCATTCAGATGTAGATCATGTGTATGCACAGTCAGCTGTTTCCGCTGATTTAAAAATCAAAACACATTACGAATCCCTAGACATAGCCGGCAGCAATCGCATTCATTATTTATGCTTTTCATTATCCCCCGATTTGACTTCGGCTGAAAAAGAGTTGTCGTTTAAAGAAAAATTAGCACAACATGAAACGACAACCGAATCATAAAAAGCCTTTACAAAAAGTATTGCCTTCAGGAAATAAGGAAACTGATTTCTTCCAGCAAGTATGGGAGTTAGTAAGACAAATTCCGAAGGGACGGGTATCATCCTACGGAGCTATTGCTGCAGCATTGGGATTAAAATCAGGCGCACGCATGGTAGGTTGGGCGATGAATAGTAGTCATGGGCAAAAACCAGTGGTGCCTGCGCATCGAGTAGTTAATCGTAATGGTCAATTGACTGGGAAAAATCATTTTGCCACACCTACCCTCATGCAAGAGTCATTAGAAAAAGAGGGGGTGCGAATTCAAGCGGACACCATCATCAATTTTTCAAAACATTTCTGGGATCCATTAAAGGAGCTCTGATATTACTGGTAGTACGGACTGATCATCCAGTACACCAGCACCCCTGTTATAGCAACATAAAACCAAATAGGCCAAGTGATTTTCGCTAGCTTTTTATGGGAGGCCCACTCACTAATCAAGCCTCGATACGCCGTAAAAAGTATAAATGGCAGAATAATCCCTGCGAGAGGGATATGGGTAAATAAAATGATGTAATAGATTGTTTTCATCATCCCCTCTCCTCCATAACTAGTTTCTCCAGCTAATAGATGATGCGCGATATAACTAAGTAAAAAAAGAACCGACAACCCTAACGCTCCCACCATCAAATTGCGATGGAGTGCATATTGTTTTGCTTTAACCGCCCATAAGGCAGCAACTAATAATACAGCAACAGTTCCATTGATGCATGCATTTATCAAGGCAAAGAGGTGCACATCAAATCCTAAATCGACTTCAAGCTTGATTCTTCCCAACACCACCACAGCTGTGAAAACAATCAATGAAAAAAGGATGATCAGACGGCTCGCCAGTTTATCGTTCTTTTGCAAACAAGGCTGTAACATATTAATCAGTTTTATTTTTCTTTAAAAAGAATAGTAGCGTAAATACTCCCAGAATTGCTAGTAAAAATGAAACAGCCATTACCGTCAGCTTTCCTTCAAAAAAAGACCGACCATTTGGATTTTTTTCCATCGTCAATAAAATAATGTCGCGTTGCAAGCGAGACAAAGCTTCTGGATCTAAGCCATTGTAATAACCACGCACCTGTCTATTGATATCAAGGAGCACAAACTTTTCACTATGTATAAAATTTGTGTCCACATTATTGCCATCAATCAAGCCTAATTTCATTTCATCGATAGCCATCGAATAGATAGTTTTCTTATCCCCCGTTAACAACCACCAAGTTTCTGGATTAATCTGAAAACGATTAGCCCAATAACGAAGTCTTTCCAAACTATCACGTTCGGGATCGATACTAAACGAAAGAAAGTGAATGTTGTGGTTGGTGCGATCGCCAACACGCTGTCCATTAGTAATAGTTTCGGCCAACCGTTTCATATTTTGCGTCATCCCTGGGCAAATAGTAGGGCAACGCGTAAAAAAGAAGTCGGCTACGATAATCTTATTTTCTAGGTCTTTCCATCCAACCTGTTTTCCTTGTTGATTCAGCAATGAAAAATCAGGCAGTCGATGCCAAGCTGTATCGGTTACTTTTTTACCACGTTTTGTGGTTTGATAAATAGAATCGGGGAAATAATGACGAGGCAAGGTAACGGCATCCTGACTATTTGATTCCACAATCCAATAGGATGCGAGTGGAACAATCAGTGCAATCAGAATTCCGTATAGCGCAGTTTTATTCAGGCCTAGTGTTTATGCGGCATGGTTGATTCCTTATAATGCGCATCATATTTATTGCGCAAATTCTTATAGGAATTACCATCCCAGATGAATGCACCAATAAACCAAACAAAAAGTAGTAACGGCACTACAATCGTCATGATCATATTCCGAATTTCATCCCCTAAGTGCATGAAAACAGAAACAATATAGTAGGCCTTTGCCAACGTTAAAATACAAACAGCTCCTTTGAACATTAATACTAATAGTTCATTGGGAGAATCGCCCTTATGAATATTGTAGATTAACAATCCAATTGCTAGTTCCACAATAGTAATGATAGACAATAGGATGGTTGTATTTCTAACTTTTTTCTTGAAAGTTGCATCATCAACATGGTGATGCATGGTTACTTCTTCAAATGCGGGATGTTGCATATCAATTCGGTTTCGTTAAGTAGTTAATTGGTTAGATCAAATAAAAGCAAAGGAATACGAATACCCATACTAAGTCTACAAAGTGCCAGTATAACCCTGCTTTTTCAATCATCAAATAGTGACCACGACGGGCAAATACATCTTTTTGTGTCATAATCAACATAATGATGTTGATGATAACGCCAGAGAATACGTGGAAACCGTGGAAACCAGTGATACCAAAAAAGTATCCACCAAATGCTACTGGTCCATTTTCTCTGATATGTAAACCTTCAAAGTCAATTGCTTTAATTAATTCATCAGTAGACATGGCTGCATAATTAACGTGGGCAGCCCCTTCATGACCATGTCCGCCCATATGCGCCAATCTTTCTAAAATTTCACGGGGAGTGTTTTGAATCGCAGCCGTAACATCTACAGAGGTAGCTACATCACCCCAAGGATTAATCCGAGTCGTTTGACCAACAATATCTAATTGCCCATTCACCAACACGGCATGTTCTCCGGTGATCAAGTGATGCCACTCCCAAGCTTGACAACTCAAAAACGCTATCCCTCCAATGATGGTCCAAATCAACCACTTAATCACGCCTTTCTTGTCGTTGTTATGACCGGCATGCACAGCCAATACCATGGTTACCGAAGAGATGATCAAAATAAAGGTCATCACACTCACAAACGCAAGCGGAAGATTGGCATGCCCCGCTCCAGGAAACGCATTGAATACCACGTTCGGGTCAGGCCAAAAGTTCTGACTAAAACGAATACTCCCGTAGGAGATCAGAAATGCACCAAACGTAAAAGCATCACTCATGAGGAAATACCACATCATGAGTTTGCCATACTCTAAGTTGAAGGGGCTTTTTCCACCACTCCACCATTTTGTCTGCTGTACTGTTGCAGTTGTAGCCATGTTATGTAATTGATCTTATAAATAAATTTTAATTCCCGCCAAGCACCAAAAAGAATACTAGCAAATAGATCCACAATAGATCTACAAAATGCCAATACGTTGAAGCCACTTCAACAGGAACTGAACTATACACTTTTACTCTTCCAAAAAATGCTCTCGTTACCATCACCAGCAACGCAATCACTCCTCCAGCCACGTGCAGTGCATGCAATCCAAAAATTACATACAAAAACTGTCCTGCTCCGGAGCCTTTGAATGTGATTTGTTGTGCCCACAACTCCTCAAATCCCTTCCACTGAAATCCAATGAACGCCACTCCTAATAAGAGGGTAACTATCATTAGATAGCGGTAAGTTGACAAGTTGCGATTTTTAAATGCACGTTGCGCCATTATGATAGTAGCACTACTTGCAATAATCACTATTGTCGAAACCCAAAACACACGCGGCAAGGTTACCGATTTCCAGCCTACCTGATTACTTTTTACAATGAACGCACTCGTCAACCCGGCAAACATCATCATGAGGCTTCCCATGGCAATCCACAAAGTAAATTTGTGGGGGTGCATCCGTTGTGTTGTTGTGTTACTCACATTTACATTTTTCATCCTTGCTGCATGGTCTTACAAACTAATAGCGCTAATAAGACAAGCGGCAAATACAAATAACTTCCAAACATAACTTTTCGTGCGGCAGCCACTTCCATGGTTCGATAAAGATTCACCGAGCGAAAAATCATAAACAGGTTGGCGGTCACCACCACTGTTAAGCCAATCATTCCGGATACGCCTTGTGTGGACGACATCCCGGTATAGAAAGGCAACAGGGTAACTGGTACCAATAACAACGAGTAAAGAACTGTTTGCAATGCGGTGAATTGCGTGGGACCTTGTTCAGAGGGAAGTAATTTAAATCCCACAGAAGAATAGTCCTTATGCGCAACCCATGCAATTGCCCAAAAATGTGGAAACTGCCAAAAGAACTGAAAAGCAAACAGTATCCATCCCCCCAGCGAAAACTGGTCATCCCCGGCTACCCAACCAATTAAACAAGGTAGAGCACCTGGAACTGCACCCATCAACACAGCAATAGAATTTACTTTCTTTAGCGGTGTATAAATGAATGCGTAGAGAAACAAACTGAATGTAGCCAATCCGGCAGCCATCCAATTGAACCAATAACCCATCAAGAACACGCCAACGATACCAGTGAGAATAGAAAAAATCCATCCTTGCTGTGGCGTCAATTGACCTGATGCAATAGGACGAGTTGCCGTCCTTTTCATTTTTGCATCTGTGTCACGTTCCACCACCTGGTTAATCGCATTCGCGCTACCGGTTATCAGCATCCCACTTACAAAGAGCCAGGTTATCATGGTCCAATCGTATGCTACTACTTTCGGCGCTAATAGATACGCAATCACACTACTGAACACCACCATGATACTCAGCGAAGGCTTCATCAGTTGTATATATAATTTCAACTTCATTAATTCCTTCGCATTTTCAAAAAACAAAACACAAACACGTCCATTGCCTATTGGCGCCGGATCAATGTTTACTTTCTCCAGACCCTACCGGCTCGTTTTGAGGAATGAACTCACGTCCATCCTTTCCGTAGTCATAAGGCCAACGATGTACTTCAGGAATATCTCCTTCCCAGTTACCATGTCCAGGATTGATCGGTGTAGTCCACTCCAACGTATTAGCTCCCCATGGATTTTGTGAACGAACTTTTCTTCCCTTATAGATCGAATAGAAAAAGTTAATGACAAATAATAGTTGAACAGCAAATACAATGATAGAGACAACGGTGATCATTTTATCTAATTCACCAAACTGACTGAAGTTGACCCAACCTCTCTTATCTAAATAACGACGAGGCACCCCTGCTAAACCCTGATAGTGCATAGGCCAGAAAATCAAATAAGCCCCCGCTATAGTAACCCAGAAGTGGATATACGCAAGTGTGTTATTTAAATAACGACCAAACATTTTAGGGAACCAATGGTATACTCCCGCGAACATGCCGAACATTGAGGCAACACCCATCACAATATGGAAGTGTGCCACCACAAACACGGTGTCATGTAAATGAATGTCGATCGTTGAGTTTCCTAAAAAGATTCCCGTCAATCCTCCAGAGATAAACAAGCTTACAAAACCAATTGCAAATAATGCAGCAGGTGTAAAGCGAATATTGCCACGCCAGATAGTGGTCAACCAGTTGAACACTTTAATTGCAGATGGTACGGCAATTAACAAGGTTAATAACACAAACACAGAACCCAAGAAAGGATTCAATCCGGTTACGAACATATGGTGCGCCCATACTAAGAAGGCTAGAATGGCAATCGCAAATAATGAAGCCAACATGGCCATATAACCAAAGATTGGTTTACGGCTATTCACAGATAAAATTTCAGAAACCATTCCCATGGCAGGTAATAAAATGATATATACCTCTGGGTGACCCAAGAACCAAAATAAGTGTTGGTATAAAATAGCACTACCGCCTTCGTTTGGAAGTATTTCACCATTCACTACGATATCACTCAAATAGAAACTAGTTCCCAAATTGCGATCGAACAATAAAAGTATAGCGCCAGAAAGTAATACAGGGAAAGAAAGAACGCCTAGCACAGCCGTGAAGAACATGGCCCAAATGGGTAAAGGAAGACGAGTCATACTCATCCCTTTTGTACGCATGTTCAGAATTGTAGAAATATAATTCAAGCCCCCTAGTAGCGATGAAACCACAAACAAGGCCATGCTTATCAACCAAAGGTCTGTACCTACCTTTTGACCATCACCAGCTTGACGAAGTGCACTTAATGGAGGGTACATGGTCCATCCACCAGATGCGGGACCTGTTTGTACAAAGATGGATGCGGCCATCACAATGCCTGCCAAAAAGAAAAACCAGTAAGACAGCATGTTCAAAAACGGAGAGGCCATGTCACGCGCACCAACTTGTAATGGAATCAAAATGTTTGCAAAGGTTCCACTCAAACCAGCCGTCAATACAAAGAATACAAGAATGGTACCGTGCATAGTTACCAATGAATAATAAAACTCAGGCTGAATTTGTCCGCCTCTAGCCCAATGCCCAAACACAGTTTCCAAAATAGGAAAAGACGCTTCGGGATACCCTAATTGTAGACGAAATAAAACTGAAAAGAATCCACCAATAATCGCCCAAACGATTCCGGTAATCAAGAATTGCTTCCCGATTGTTTTGTGGTCCATACTGAAGATATACTTCGAAATAAAGGACTGTTCATGGTGACCATGATCCTCGTGATGAGTGTGCGCATGAGTCACTTCCGCTGCATGTACTGTTGTTGTTTCGCTCATTGCTCTTCGTTTTTTCGAATTCTAAAAATTTTTATTTAATTATTGCACCAGTTAATGGGGCAACGCTTACACTGTCTTTTTTGATAGAGGGGTCTTTATCCGGATTGGCTACCAAGTATTGTGGCTTTTTAGAAGCTAACCAGGCATCAAACTCTTCCTGTGTTTCAACCACAATCACTCCACGCATACTCCAGTGGCCTTTTCCACACAATTGATCGCAGGACATTTCATATACAAAATCAGGATTTCCTGTTTTCACTTTCATCTCCTTCGTCGTATACGTTGGCGTAAACCACATAGAAGTTGGCGTACCAGGAACGGCATCCATCTTCATTCTAAAATGAACCAATCCCACATCATGAATGACATCTTTTGCGCCAATGACTAACTGAACGGGTTTCCCAACTACCAAATGCATTTCTTGTTCTACATAAACATCATCGTGATTGGCAGGATCTTCCCATAATTGTCCAACAGGATTACCATTTGCGGGGTCTACTTTTTTGAAATATTTTTTTCCTAAAATTCCATCGGCCCCAGGATAACGGAACTCCCATCCAAATTGTTTCCCTACCACCTCTACAATCATGGCATCTTTTGGAGCAGGACCTGTGATCTTGAACCAGTAGAAAATTCCAAATCCAACTAGTACAGATAATGCAATCGCTGGAATAACAGTCCATACCAACTCTAGCGTGTTGTTATGAGGATAGAAGTACGCTTTGCGATTATCAGATTCTTGATACTTGTAGGCAAACCAAAAAAGTGCGATTTGTGTAATCAAAAACACAATAAAGGTGATCGCTAAGGTTACATACAACATACGATCCACTAAAACTCCATGATCAGAAGCAGGGTCGCCTAGAATTTTTCCTTTTAGCGCTTCATTGCAATAATAAACGCCAATTAATCCAAGCACTAAAAAGGCTAATAACAAAAACGCATTGATTCGATTGCTTTGCTTGCGCGCATTTTCATATCCACGGATCATAGCTACGTATTCACTTGCCTTCGCAATTTGAAATACAACTACAAGGAATAAAATCAGGATAGCGGCAATTAGTAACGTCTGCATAAGTTTATCTAACGGCTTTTAATTTCTGTTTACAATTCGTTCGCACAATCA
>CAYFLE010000011.1:0-17074 GCA_964343645.1 uncultured Chitinophaga sp.
TGCTGCTTTTGTAGCTTTTTCAATTATATAACTCTTAACAAAACTATTAAGCTTAAGAGCAGCGCCTGATGTGTGAATAGCTGTTCCATTGATAAGATCAAGTTGCCAGTGCTGTTGTGTTGCTAATGCTACAGCATTATTAATTTCTTTTGCAGTGGGAAGTTCTTGCCTAGCTTCTGCTTTTTTCCAAAGCATATTGATAGTTTCTGCCGAGGGGTTTAACGCACCATTCGTTTTCATACTCCATGTTTCACAGGCGCTAAGTACTTCCATTAATTCTTTAGAGATAGTGACCGGTTGGTGATGTGTGCTCATCCAATGCTCAAATTCACTATTCTTATCATAGCCACTTAAAATTTCTGATAGTCGCGTTATTTCTTGTAAGGCCGCTTTTTCTGCCAAGTCGGCTTGTTTGCTATTAATGGCTTTTACTTTTAACTCAAATGAAGTACCTAAAACATTTTCGTAATTAGATATGAATATGTTATTCTTCCCACCTTTTTTTAGAGGCGTCATTGAACTACAAAAAACGGTGATACATATTAGTAGGGGAATTGTGCGTATTGTTCGGCTAATCATTACTAAAGATTTTCTATGTTCTTGCAATATATCTAAATTAATTGTTGATTACACTTCAATATATGGATGAAACCTGTTAATAATTAGCAAAGTATAAATGCAAAATACATAGCTGTTATTTTTGAGGCGAGGCATTTTTTAACTAGGATATGGGAATTGTTGATTTGTTAACAATTTTTCTCTATAGGAGTTTAGAAATATTGGGGAACAATCAATGTTGGCTTTATAAAACTATGTTTATCAATTAGATATATTCGAATTCTATTTTCATCAGACACCATTAATGAAAATAATTTAATTCAAATGCTTTATTTAGTAGTGTGATACAAATATTCTACTCACTGGATAAAAAGGTATAAGTTTCATTCAAGTTGGCAAGGTTGTGCAAATTTAATCCTTGCCTAATTTTATCAGTTTAATTAACTGGTTGAAGAGATAGAGTAGAGTTCCCCACACTCCAATAACCATCGTGTAGGCCATAAATAGAAGCCAATAAGGCGTTCTAAATCTCGTTGTCCATAATGTGCGCAACTTAAAAAAGTTATCTGAAGGTCTAAAGGCCTTACCCCATGGAACAATTTTAGATACCATCAAATTTCCATAGAGATCATTATCCTCCACTTTTGCGACTATAACTATATTTCCTTTTTCATTTCCCGGCAAAGAATCCCATTTGTACTCAACTTGGGCAATTCCACTTGAATCTGTAGAATAAGTAGGTACATCTCCAGCAGACAAAATACCTCCTCCTAGACGAAGAATCCCAATTTTCATTTCCACATCACTTACGCCTATCCATTCATTATTTTTTAGTTCAAAAAATTTTGCAACTATATTTCTTGCGCCGGCGATTGTTATTGTATCGATTTCAATTTTCGATTTTAAGATTGTCAAATCCGAGACTGCTTCATTTTTTTCATCTATTGCAATGAATGTGTGTTGAGTACTGGCATTCCAAATTGATTGTAGTCTGGGAGGGATTGTATATTTTGCTTTTCCATTTACATCGCTCGTCAATTCATTAATTAAAAAATCAGATGAGGAAGAGTCTAAGTAAACTTTGAAATGAACGCCCGGAATTGGTTCAGATTTTTTCCCCGATTTTGACTTGCATTGAAGTAGTAAGTAGTGGAATAAATTGCCTTCATTAAAATATTTTAGGCTTATAATGGTATCAGCAGAATATTTTTCTTGTCCAAAGGCATTAGTACTCCAATACTGAATAGTTAGTATGAGACATAAAAAGTAAAATAAATTATAAAACTTCTTTATTCTCATTCTGCTCTGTAATTGTTTCATAAATCGGAATTATGGGGAAGATTCTTACAAAAATTGTTATAATTAATAGGCATCCTGCTAATGAGCTCATTGCAATGGCCCATTCCTCCCAACTTGGAAAATAGTGTTTATAATTTTGAGGCACATCGGCCATTGGCAAAAATGGATGTAATAATGTTGGGGTGACTATTAAGTAGCGTTTAAACCAAGCTCCAACAACTACCATAATGCCCACAATAAACATGGGAAATGGCTTTCGTCCCTTTTTATTGATCAAGATAAACACTGGAAGAATCATGCCAATCAATATCGCGAACCAAAACAATGGTGCAAATTCCCCTGTAAAAAGCTCAGTCAAATGCGCCTCTTCTGGCTTTTTCATTTTGAATGCAGGCACCATATATTCGTTTACATTAAAATATAGATAAAGGAGAGCAAGCATAACAAGGACTTTTCCCATTTTGTCAAAGTGATCCTCAGTGATGTATTTAGTTAGATTATAATAAGTTCTGAATACATACATTGCAACAATGACAGCACCCGCTCCTACTAGAAATGCGCCAGATACAAAATAGGCACCAAAATTAGTACTATCCCATCCAGGTCTATAGGTTGTTGCAAATAACCAAGAAGTGACTGTGTGTATGCAAAATGCCACTGGGATGATAAGTACACTCAATATCTGAATTGATTGGTTTGCGATAGTGGACTGGGCTTTACTGTTTTTCCAAAAGCTTCCTAAAAGAGAATATATTTTACGCATCCATTTTGGATATCTTTTTCCAGATTCCATTACTATTTTGAGATCTGGAAGTAAAGGAAGATATAATAATAGCAGACTGATAATTAAGTAAGTACTAATTACAATTACATCCCAAGAAATGGGAGATTGAATTCTACCATAAAAAAGAAGATTGACCAGCCTTTCAGGTCTTCCCATATCAACAATGATTATTAAGGATGCACATGTAATTGCTGAAACCGCAATGATTTCTGCAATTCGGGTGAGGGGAGTACTCCAGTGTACATTTGTAAGTCTGAAAATGGCTGTAATTAAAGATCCTACTAGGCTTATGGCTACAAAAAATACAAAATTTGAAATATAGATTCCCCACGATACGTAATCACGCATATTGGTAACTACTAAGCCATGTTTTAATTGTCTATAGTAGGCTATTAGACCAATTAAACAAATTGCAATAAGCATTATTGTCCATCTTTTGCCTCGCTTCCCAAATTTTTGAGGCAGTAGATCTTGGACTATTTCATTCTCATTTATAAGCTCCTTTTGTCCCACGATAATTTTTTTAATGTTGAATCAAATCATCTTTATTTTCAGTTTCTAATCCAGATTCATAAGGAAAGTTTCTATTTACGGGGGGTAAATAATAAACACTAGGTTTAGTTCCTAGGTCTTCCATCAATAGATATCCAGCTTTATCTCTGATCAGTTCTGAAAACCTAAAAGTCTCCGCCCCATTAGTTACGGAATCTTCATTTATATCGCCAAACATAAACACGCCATTTGGGCAAGCTGAAACACAGTGCGGTAACTCACCCTTTCTTACCATATCCGGGCAGAAGTCGCATTTCCCAACAGTTCCTTTTTTTTGTGGGATACTAGATTCACATGAATAGGGTTGATTATGTAATTCATCTGGGACATTTGGGTCTTCCCAATTGAAAACTCTTGTTGAATATGGACAAGCAGCCATACAAAATCGACATCCAATACATCGATTACTGTCAATTGCTACAATACCATCTTGCCGTTTGAAGGTTGCGTCAACTGGACAGACTTTCACGCATGGCGGTTCGTCACAGTGCATACAAATGGTAGGCTGCCAGTATGGTGCTGTTTTTTCAGTTTCTTCCATTGAATAAACCTTGATCCAGTTATGGCCTTGAGGGAGGTGATGCATATGTGTACAAGCCGCCTGACATTTCTTCAAGTTTTTACATCTTGAAAGATCAATCACCATGACAAATTTCTTTCCTACTATTCCGGACCGTTCTTCGTGATTAGATAATTGGGGTAGGTCAGGTACTGGTTTTAGGTAGGCCCTATCTACCTCTATGATTTCACCATTAACAGATAAAAGTTTAACTTTTTCACCTGAGAGTAATATGTCTTCATCGGGCTTAAATGGATCTTTGTTATTTCCACATCCTGCAGCAATTGCTGTAGCCATAAATCCCGTTGTAATAAAATTTCTACGACTAGTTGTGTTGTGACCTTTCAATTGGTTTGACATTGTAGATTTAATTTTTATTATGTTGATGAATCCAGGTTTTTACTTCTTCCTTTTCAGCTGTACGAATTTTTGAAGAAATATGTTTTCTTTCAACTTCAACTAATTTTCCATCTTGTGTTAATAAACGCATGGGTTCATCATCTTTTCCGCAGGAAATGGCTTTATTTATAGGCCCCTTTCCAGCTACCTTTATGAATCCTAACGATGTTAGCAGTGTTGCTAATAATAAAAGTGTTTTCTTTCTTGTAGTTGGTGTATGATTGTCCATATTTTGTTTTTTCAACATCAGATGAAAGATATATAGCAGTATACTTGAGTGGTTGGGTACTAGTCAAGTGCTAATATGATTTTAGTCAATATGCATAAAAAAACCAGCTTCAAATTGAGCTGGTTTAAAAAATATTTTCTTTTTGAGGCAGTTATTTTTTAAATGTTCTTACATAATTAACTAGATTCCAAATATCTTCTTGATCTGTTATTTTCTTTTTAAAAGAAGGCATATCATCTTTACCTGTTGAAATTTTATAGAAAATGGCTCCATCAGTTTGACTTTGAAAGATATTTTTTGAAAAATCTCCTGGCTCTGTTTTGAGCGTTTCGGCCTTTGGTCCATCACCAAGTCCTTTAGCTCCATGACACGACTTGCAATGAGTACCCCATAATACTTTTCCTGAATTTTGGGATTCTACATCATTGGTAATTGGATTTTTAGTGTTTTTCGCACTATCTGGAACTGTCCATATAGTTTGGTCAAAACTCTTTTTAGTTGCAAATCCCATGGAAATCATAATTATCCCCACTGCGGTTATAAAAATTTTGCTTTTCATTTTAATTATTTCTGACGAAGGTATTTGTTAGAAATAATCATTTTATGACTCATGTCATATTATATGATGATAAATATCACATAATTACGAGTCAAGTGTCATGCAATTGTAAACTTACCCTAAATAGCTTGCATGCATTATTTGATTTACTCCTGGGATACTTTACAAAACTGTTTGCTATGAAAAAATTATCTGTTTCAAATTCTAGCTTAGTAATGTTCGGGTTAGTTTTACTTTCACTTTTGGCGGCGAAATGCACCAAAGTTGGTTTTTTGTCTGCCAATTTAGAAAGAAATTATGTTGGTGTTCCCGATAGTGCAGTTTTTTCTCCGTTTTATGATATTACAACTATTAACGTAGCAGATGCTACTCCGGACGCTCATGATAGTATATCTGTTAAGGGGGTGCTTAGTACAGTTCAAGAATATTGCGGTGTGTCTAGTTGTCACGGAGGCCCAATAAGTCCGAAGCTTTCCACTTATAACCAAATAATAAATTATGTTGTTCCGGGAAGTCCAGAACAAAGCAAATTGTGGCAATTAGTAACGACTGATGATTTGAACAAAGCCATGCCGCCAGTAAATGCGCAGCATGAATTATCGCTTACAGACAAAAACCGAATTTATAATTGGATCAAAAATGGCGCCAAAGAAAAGCCAGGGCTAGAGGATTTCAGGCCTTCCGCTATTCATATTATTTCTACTGGTTGTACTTCGGGAAATTGCCATAGCGTATTAACATCCACTGGTTCCTGGGCAAGAGCTGGACTACTTAGTAGTCTAGTTTCTACTGATACCTCTCAATTTGCCCTTGTAAGGGCGAGTGGAACTACGTATTATTGTCAACTAAGTAATTCGGGCCTTCGACAATCTGTTTGGGATGCTTATAAGGATAGTGTAAGGAGATTTTTTAATGATACGACAGCAAATGCAAGCTACAGACCTTATAAAACATTTAGCACTCCAGTTGTCAAAAGTAGCGTAAGAGGCTCACTAAGTAGTTATGATGACATTATTTTAGATATATGCTATCCAAAAGCGATTAGAAGTAATACCACTATCGCATACACTGATGCAAGTGGTAAAAAGTTTTATTGTAAGGGCAATTATTTAAATACCTCAAGTGGATATTTTCTTGCTAGAATAGATTCTACTTTACTACCTGCTAACCCATTTACGGGTATTTGGGCTACTACCAATGCCGGAGATATGTCTTACGCCGATGGTGGATTGTCAAGAAGTGATATTGCTCTAGTAAAGGCCTGGTACTTTGCTGATCCAAATATACCAGATGTATGGAAGTATGGTCTCAATAATGTAGGAATATTCAAGTTTAAAAAAACCGGTAACGTGATCACTAAACGATAGAAAAAACAAAATTTGATTATATGTTACGTAAGATTAGTATTGTATTAGTTGTAATAGGTATGGTACTATACATTAGTGCTTGCTATAACAACAAAACAGATATTGTGGGGTTACCTAAAGTTTCATTTATGGCGGAGGTAGTTCCAATTGTTACTTCAGGAGCTTGTGGTTGCCACGGAAACGTTAATGCGAATACTCCGCCTAATAACAATGCATTTCCATTTGTAAGATTTGATACAATTTTTGATGGAACAACAATTTTAAAAGTAAACAGAACCGTCTTTTACGATGGAATAATAGCTCGTATAGATACGTTTCGACTTTGGTCTAATGGTGTGATTGGGCATCCTGGAGGCGGTTCTGTTGACTTTACCCCTTCCCAACGGACAATTATAAAAAATTGGATTGCGCAGGGACCTCCATATGATGGTGGAGGCGCAGCATGTGCAATTGGATCGACCATCAAATATACTAGTGATATTCTCCCAATTTACACTACTACTTGTAAGTCGGCTGGATGTCATGAAGGAAGAGGTCCAACATTGACCTATTCAAAACTAGTTACAGATAAATCCATATTGACTGCAATGATGGCAAGCGCTGGCAGCAGTGGACATCCAGGTGGTGTGATCGGACTAAGTAGTTGTGTAGTAAAAAAATTTCAAACTTGGATAGCGGCTGGTCAGCCTAATTAAAGAGTTATTGAATTTATATTAAATCATATTAATACAAGTATATGAAAATATTATTTCTCGTGCTTTTAACAAGTGCTAGCTTAGCAACATTTGCACAAGACAATATTGAAAAATCTGTAGTAAAAAAAGCAAAGTATGTTAAGGCAACATTTCAGTCGGCTGCTATTGTTAATATGCAAAGTGTTGAAATGCAGAAAAAGGGTTTTCTTCAGTTTATGATCGCTCATCATTTTGGTAATATTTGGACCAAAGGAGTATCAACTGGCGATAATCTAGCTCAAGTATTAGGTCTTAATTCGGGTATCGCTAAAACATATTTATCCTTTGACTATTCATTGACAAATTATGCAAATGTGGGCCTGGGAATGACAGGTAATTCAACTTTTGAAGGTTGGTGGAAAATTAGATTATTGCGTCAGCAAGCGGGTTCAAAAAATATACCAGTAAGTATTACTTATTATTCCATGGCAAATGTAAATGCACAAAAAGATCTCATAGATACAGTAAAAGCAAATAAACTTACATGGAATAAATACACCTACCTTCATCAATTGTTAATTGCAAGAAAATTTAGCGACAAAGTATCTATGCAGCTGATGCCGACTTTGATTCATTATAACATTGTACCCTATGGAGTAAATAATAGCAATAATATATTTTCGTTAGGAATTGGGGGCAAATACCAATTGTCTCAGAATAGAGCACTCACCTTTGAATACTTTCGGCAATTTAATATGTACAAAGATGTAATTGACCGTAACGGAAACATAGTGAATTATAAACCAGATTTACTAGCTGTTGGATTAGAGTTCAACACTGGAGGACACGTTTTCCAATTTTATATTGGGAATACCACTGCCGCATCGAATATTGAGCAACTAACAAAAAATAGGAATGAACTTGGAGAACTTGCGTTAGGCTTTAGGCTGAACCGAGCCTTCTATATTGGAAAATAGCAGAGTACTTTTTTGATAGCAAGTCAGTTGTGATAGACTAAATGCCATTTGAATCTTTAAGTGCTTAATTTAATTCGCGGAGACTGAGGGATTCGAACCCTCGATACCCTTTAGGGGTATACACACTTTCCAGGCGTGCTCCTTCAACCACTCGGACAAGTCTCCAGAAGGGCCGCAAAAATACGGAAATCCAGTCTTTTACCAGTTGTTAGACTGGTCTGAATTGATGCGCTCAAAGGCTTCTGCATCAAGAGGGTTGGATGGCCACTCCGGGTCATACGATACAAACCAGGAAATCCAGATACTTCTACTCAATCGCATGAGCAGGGGTTGTATCAAAATGAGAAAAATTGCGTTGAGTCCCATCCACCAAAAAAATCGATTGTCCTCTGTTGAGAATCCAATCAAAACCCACCAAGCGACTAGGGTAGAAACAGTCAAGGCCACGGTCAATGCATAACTTACATAGCCAGTACCATAATAAAAGCCCACTTCAATTTCCGTGGGTTGTCCACACACTGGACAGGTTTTATTCATTTCCAAATTCCCTTTGAAGCGAAATCGTAAAGGGTTTTTGAAAAGTTTTCCCTCTCGGCAACGAGGACATCTGCATTGTAGGGTAGACGAAAGGTAAGAGCGTTTTGAGTTGGCAGGGGTCATAATTAAGCAAGATAGGTACGAATAATTGATTCTAGTTCTGGGGTGCGCACTACACCTGACTGTCTCCATTGAACTTTTCCCTCTTTAAATAAGAGTAAAGTAGGAACACTTTGAATTTGAAAAGCTGTGGCAGCGGCTTGGCTTTTATCGATATCAATTTTTAAAATGCGTACTTGATTGCCCATGCGTTGATGTAAATCTTCTAAAATAGGTTTCATCATTTTGCAAGGCCCGCACCATTCTGCAAAAAAGTCTACCAACACAGGGGTGCTTCCTTTAATAATATCACTGAATTTTTCTTGTGTTTCGTTCATCTTTTAGCGATTGAAAAAGGTTAAAAAATAATCCACCCATGACAGCTCCATAGGCAGTACTATTATGCCAAGTTGATGTGATAGAACAGGTTCCTGTTGCACATCCTACTTGCTGCCAATATATAAATCCTGCAATTGCACCTACAATGATTCCTATTATAGTAAGTAGGTAATTTTTCAAAAGTTTCATTTAATGAGGCAGTTTTTCTTTTATAAATCCATACGTCCAGGTGCCAACTGTTGCACTAAGTAAGGTCACCAGAATAACTATTGCACCTGTTCCAATTTGCGCAAATAGTGGTCCTGGACAAGCCCCCGTCAAGGCCCAACCAAACCCAAACAGAAGGCCACCGTAAATTTGTCCTTTACTGAATTTTTTATCTTCTAATTTGATGAGTTCGCCTTCAATTGATTTGATATTAAATTTCTTAATTAGCCATACACTGATGGCACCTACTACAACAGCTGAGCCAATGACCCCAAACATGTGAAAACTTTGTAGTCTAAACATTTCCTGAATCCGAAACCAAGAAATGACCTCGGCTTTTACAAGAATTATGCCAAATAAGACTCCGGCTACTAGGTACTTTAGCATTGATTGTAAAGGCTTGTCCAATTCACTGTGATTGACGCACATGGCGTTTTCAGAACGAATTTCAAAATCGGTGTTATTATTATTTTGCATAAATGGGTTGTATTATAATGATAGAATTAGCGGTAACACAAGATTCGCTACAATAAATCCTCCTGCCATAAAACAGCAAGTTGCAATTAAAGAAGGCCATTGTAAATTACTTAGTCCCATAATAGCATGACCGGAGGTGCAACCTCCTGCATAGCGAGTACCGAATCCAACTAAAAATCCACCCACTACCATTAATAGAAATCCTTTGAGTGTAAATAAAGAGGGCCAATTAAAAAGATCTTTAGGAACTAGGCCTTCAAAATTTGTGACACCATAGCTTGCCAACTCTTCTACTAATTTGGTATTCACTACAACTGTTGTGTTTGCTGTTAAAAAATGAGTGGCTATTATTCCGCCAATAAATACACCGCCTACAAAAAATAAATTCCATACTTCTTTTTTCCAATCATATTTAAAAAATGGAATATTAGCGGGTACACAAATGGCACACACATGTCGAAGGGAAGAAGAGATGCCAAATGTTTTATTCCCAAGTATTAGTAATAATGGGACAGTGAGACCAATCAATGGGCCCGCTACGTACCAAGGCCAAGGTTGTTTAATGAATTCTAGCATAAGGATTGGTTAATAGTTATTTATTTTGTTTTTTTTAATTCTTCTCTTCTGGCAATGATAGCCGGATATGGACCATATTTATGTTGGATTTCAGAAAATCCATCTGTATAGGGGCCAAAGGGATGATCAATTGGTTTTTTAGTAATGTCTGGCCAATCTTTTTTTAAATCTTTACTAGGTCTGGGTTGACTGTTTACGAATGCAGCCACATCCCAACTTTCACTCGCGCTCAACGTTGGATGATCATAACTGGCTTCGTTATTTGGCATGTTGCTATAGACAAATCCTGCAAATCGAGACAATCGATAGAGTCCTGCACCAATGTTATAACTATGTTCACCCCAAAGTGGGGGATACTCATATTCAGATGCATTTAGTGCGAGCATTCCTTCGCCATTTTGTCCATGACAACGCTGACATTGATTTTGGTAAACCAATTTTCCTTTTTGTGGATCTGCAGCGCGATCTAAATAGGGAAGCTTAAAAATGCCAGTTTGTTTTGGTGTGACTCCTTTTGGCACATCTTTTCCCACCCATTTAATATAGGCTTCAATGGCTTTGTATTCTTTACTTAAGCTATCCAGTGCAGTTCCATTTAAACTTCTTTCAAAACAATCGCTGACTCTTTTATAGATACTTTCAATACTTCCACTTCTATCTCTAAACCGTGGGTAGGTAGAGGCCACAGCACCATAATTATTGCCCCATGTTTTTTTGCCTGCATTTAAAT
Source organism: uncultured Chitinophaga sp. (assembly GCA_964343645.1). Lineage (GTDB taxonomy): Bacteria > Bacteroidota > Bacteroidia > Chitinophagales > Chitinophagaceae > JJ008. Next base: position 10,923 of record CAYFLE010000011.1, read on the forward strand.
GACAGTTTTGGCAATTCATCCCATTACTAATTGAAGAAATTTTTCCATGTGGACCCAAATAGCGTGATGTGTGTGCAATCAGTTCTTGCCCATAAATAACGAGTTTGCGATTTTCACCTTCTAACGTTCGATCTGTGAATAAGCTGGGGCTTGCCCAATTACTATCATAGAGAGTAGCTGGGGTTGTAGGCTCTATTGTTGTATGTATTTGAAGGAAATCTTTCAAAAGCACAAAAACAACAACCGCAATTATCAGCTGTACCGGCCAATTTTCTTTTACATTAAATTTCATAGCGAATAGCTTAGTTTAACGAAATTGATAGGTAGTGCCTTGTAATTGTGTAAGAAGGGTAGAGGGTTGATCAGTGGCTGTGACCCGATTTTGTAAAACAGGAGAAACAGGGGAGTGGGCAGCTAAGTATTCTTCAATGACTTGATGAAGATTGGCTCCTAATTTGGTTGGGGTAATTACATTTTCTATTCTACATAATGTGTCATTAGGGTCACCTTCTCTTTCACAAGCAACAACAGAGTATAATTTATCAAGTTGGATTGGTTCGCCATTTATGTTTACACTATTTACACGTTTTCCAAATTCGTTTCCAATTGTACAATTGATTTCCATTCCAGAAAAACGAACAAACCACCCTCCAAATCGCTTAGAAGGATCTTTTGCAAAAGCATTATGTAATTCTTTTTCCAACCAATCCCAAAGTTGACGTCCAGTTACTTTACCCATTTTGGCTTCGCTATCAACTGGTAACATATTCCACAAGAACTCATTGGTAATTGGGGTTGATTTTTTTGTTGGGTCAATGGCAAGGGGTTGACAAAATCGAAAACCATTACTCAAGGCGATATCGGGCTTGAACTTCCAATGAACAGCATCAGTAATCAGATTATCCATGGGTGTTTCAAGCACAAAATATCTGACTAATGGTGTAGTGGTAGAGCCAATCACTCTATCTAGTTCTTTTTTGAAAGGGGCCTCTGTTTTTTCGATGGATTTAGATAATGTAGAGTCGGATGGATATTTTTTAGGGTCCACATCCAATAAGTTATAAGTGTAACTTTTTAATCTTCCATGCTCCACTTCAATATCCAGTTTTCCTAAAAAAGATCCAAATGCACCGCACTCTACTACTTTGGTGTATTTCCCTTCAATAGGTACGCGAACTCTTTCATGTGTATCAGCACCTAAAATAAAATCCGCACCTGCCACAGCTGGATTATTAGAAAGTCCCACTTGCTGTGCAAGGCCCATATGTGTTACGATTAAAATAATTCCACAGCCTTCTACCTCTTTTAATAGTTTGATGTATTTAGCTACATTAAAATCTGCGTGGGTGAAGCGAATTCCTTCACTATAAGCTGGTGATTGTCTTTTTGGGATCAGGTGATCTGTGTATCCAATGAATCCAACTTTTGCTCCAGCAATATACTTGATCCAGTAAGGGGGGTAGATTAGCTCGCCATTATCGGAGTCTTTGGTATCATGCCACATGTTCGCGCAAATTTTGGCTGCCGTGGAATGCCCCATATCGTAAAGCATTTTCTTTTTTTTGTAAACCACCTCCCAATTTCCTGGTAAGATCAAGTCATAATTAAATGCATTTAATAAGGGAATGAGTGCTTCTCCCTCTGTAAAAGAGGCGATTGCACTTCCATGAAAGTAATCACCACCGTCAATCAATAAGGTTTGTGAGGGATTTTCTTTTCGAAGGGTATCGACCATCGTTTTTAAGACTGCTAAGCCGCCTCTCTTTCGATAAATTGGTTTTTCATTTTCCCAAAAGAACTCATCATGAGTGTGGAGTTGCGCGTGAATATCAGCAGTATAAAGAATAGTGAATTGGTTATTGGCAAATGAAGCAGTATTTGGTTTATCATTTTTAACAGCTGTAGAGTTAGCTAGTGCTGTTGCTCCACCAGTAAATGCTAGTCCACTACTAATTCCAGCTAAGGCAGACTTTTTTAAAAAGTTCCTTCTAGATTGCTCTTTTAATTTAGATTGATTCATGTTTACTTATTCTAACTTACCCAAACATCTAGGATGAATTTAAGTTAATTGGTGACAATGGTCACAGTAGTCAACTCAAAAGCCTGCTTTTATATAACTCCAGCCTTGCTCCTGTAGATGAACAATTTCCCCGATACCCATTTTTACAGTTCCTACTTCTTTTGCAAGCATTTCTTTGCTTATTTTTCTCTCTGTCATTGTATTTTCACAGGCATTGAATTGTATGCCCAACTTCGAGAAAAATGTGATTTTATCGAGTTGTGTGCTCATGTCTTTTCGAAGCAGATCTAAGCCAAATCCATGCGCAATTACTACAATTTGCGCGCTATCTCCCCAGCCGGCTTGCAAATGCTTAAGATTATTCATGAGTCCTTTCCAAACAAGGGAATCGCCACTACTTACTTGTATCACTAATTTATGGGAAGGCGTTATAATTTTTCCATGTTTACTTTTTTCCCACGCTTGAAAGCCCCCTTCTAAATCATACACCTTTGTAAACCCCTTCTCTTTCATCATTTCCATGGCACGCTGACTTCTCTTGCCAGATCGACAATACAATAAATACGTCCTTGCTGGATCCCAAGACTGAATAGCAATTTTAAAGCTGTCTGTTTCTAAAACATTTTGAAGTTTAGCTCCTGGGATTCTTCCTGCTCTCCATTCCGTAAGAGTGCGGACATCAACGAGTACTGTGCCGGTTTTACTTAGATATCGATCAAATTTATCAGGATTTAAACTGTTGACTTGTGCATTGATTAGATTCATTGAAAGGGAAAAAAGCAGTGTTGGGAGCAATATTTTCAAAGACATAATTAAATATTTAATTAAAAGTTACAAATCAATATTCGTATTAAAAAGAACTTGACGCCTTGAATAGGGAAGTGGATTTCCGTTATGCTGACTCCACTGGTATCCAATATTTATTTCGATATTACCTTTTTTTGCCTGTAGTCCATTGAAAAATCGATTTTGATCAAAATAAATCAACTGATGCCGCTGGACTATAAAGAGCTCATTCGTGCAGTTATAAAAGAATGTTATTTGTTTTTTTATTTTAAAAATCGGCAATAAAAAAGCCTGTTGAATTCTGAGACGAGTTTGAAAAAATAATTGGTTGCTTTTTATATCTGTTAGTCTCAGTTCAAATAGCACTCGATTCTTCAAGGATGTTTCATTTAGCGTAAAGTTTTTTTGAAGGCCATAGGTGGATCTCAACTCTAAATAATCTCTTGTGTCACCTTTTCTGTTAATTATTTCTCGGTATTGGTGAAAGGAAAGAGGGCTTATCAGGTAAGTAAATTTTTTGCTATCCTTCCAATAAATCCAGGGACGAATCATTGTTTGCATGGATTCATCCAATATATTTTTCTCGTGGTTCCAATAATTGGATTGTCTACGGTGCTGTAATTCAAGTCCTGTACTTAATCTATTACTCAATACATGATTTAAATTAACACGAATCCAAGACTCATATCTGGTTTGCGACCAGCTCGTGGTAAAAAAAGTGAGAAAGCTAAGTAGAGTTATTGTTGCAACCTTCATTTCTCTAACTTGCGCAAAAGGCTTGACCAGGGTCCTCCGTTATAAGCTTCTATTCCGGCTTGTTTTAGCTTCCCTTTTGCATTTGCGCTACGCATACCGCTTTGACAAACAGTAATAACTGGCTTTTGTTGCGCCTTTATGTCTTTTATTCTTGATGATAAGCTATCCAACGGGTAGTTTTTAGAAGTTGGAATATGTCCAGATTTGAATTCGGCAGTTGTTCTTACATCAATAATTATTGCCCCCCTTTCTACTACTAATTGCAAATAGTCTACAGAGGGGGCGAAGAGTTTTTTAAAAAAACCAATCATTGTTTTGTTAATTTTAAGAAAGTGATAGCATATCGTTTATTCCACCACCATTCGTAAGATTTTCAATGCCTTGTTGTTGGAGAAAGTTTAATGCCATTCCACTTCGATTGCCACTTCGGCAGTATAAAATAATTGGACCTTTAAAAGCTTCAAATTCGCTTACACGTTGAGGAATTTCTTCCAGCGGAATATTAATTGCACCAGGGTAGTTCCCACTTTCAAATTCCCAAGTACTTCTGACATCTACGATGGTTGTATCGGGATTTTTTACGAGTTCTTTTAATGAAGGCATAAATGAGTTTTTAGTTTATAGTAAAGTAGTTGGGCAGACATAATCTGTTAACTTGAATTTTCCGCTGTCTTTGATAGCTTTATACCCGCCTTTTACGTCAATTAATTTGTCGAATCCTCTTGCTCGCAAAATAGAAGTAAAAATCATTGAACGATAGCCTCCTGCGCAATGCACATAGTAGGTTTTGTTTTTGTCTATTTGAGCCATGGCATCATTGATAAAATCTAGCGGTGCATTTTCTACATCCACAATATGCTCGCTGAGGTATTCGCTCTTTTTTCTGACATCTAAAATATGGATGGGTTGTTTTTCTTGAATAGCTGCTAATAAATCTGCATCTATAGATTGAATTTGGTCTACTTCTTTGCCAGCCTGTTTCCACGCAGCAAAACCACCTTTTAAAAAACCAATGGTAAAATCATATCCCACGCGTGCTAAACGAGTAACTACTTCTTCCTCTCTCCCTTCATCACATACTAATAGGATCTCCTGTTTGATATCTGGAATCATAGCCCCAACCCAAGGAGCAAACTGTCCGTCAATACCAATATTGATTGAGTTGGGCACAAATCCAACAGCAAAAGTTTGAGGAGCCCTAGTATCTAAAATTAATGCACCTGTCTCGTTTGCAGCTGTTTCAAATGCGTCGGGACTTAACGCATGTTGTCCTCGCTCTAATACTTTGTCAATGCTATCATATCCTTGAATATTCATCATGACATTGAGGGGGAAATAAGCAGGTGGTGCCACTAGGCCATCTGTAACCTCTTTGATGAATTCTTCTTTTGTCATATCCGCTCGAAGTGCGTAATTATTTTTCTTCTGATTACCCAACGTGTCGGTGGTTTCTTTACTCATGTTTTTGCCACAAGCGCTTCCAGCTCCATGAGCAGGGTAGACAATTACTGCATCAGGTAGCGGCATAATTTTATTTCTGAGTGAATCAAAAAGATATCCAGCTAGTTTTTCCTGTGTTAAATCAGACGCTACTTTTTGTGCCAAGTCGGGACGTCCCACGTCTCCAATAAATAAAGTATCACCAGAAAATAATGCATGGGGTGTACCTTGTTGGTCAAGTAACAGATAGCACGTACTCTCCATGGTATGACCTGGGGTGTGAAGCACTTTCAATGTCATGTCCCCAATTTTAAATTCTTGACCGTCGTTTGCAATGACTGCTTCAAATGCAGGTTTTGCATTTGGTCCATAAATGATGGGGGCACCCGTTTTTTTACTTAGATCTAGATGACCTGAAACAAAGTCTGCGTGAAAGTGTGTTTCAAAAACATACTTTATAGTAGCTCCATTACGTGCTGCTTTTTGGATATAAGGTGCTACTTCTCGTAAGGGGTCAATGACGGCAGCCTCTCCTTTGCTTTCAATATAATAGGCACCTTGTGCCAGACAGCCTGTATAAATTTGTTCAACTTTCATTGAATATTATATTAATTATTTGGTTACGAAATTCGGTATTTCAATCATCTATTAACGTGATTCTAGTCACAATTTAATGCGAGCCTCCCATGCCTTCTTTTAGTAGAATGTAAATACCCATAGCTAACACAAACCAGCCAAATCCTTTTTTTAGTTTTTGCCCATCTATTTTCTTACTTAATTCATTTCCAATAAATATTCCGACAATTGCCATCCCTGATACAAGTGTCAGCAATATCCAGTCCATTTTTTGCTGTGATAGGTCTCCCAAAAATCCGATTAGTGATTTAGCGGCAATGATCAAAAGGGAAGTCCCAACTGCCTCCTTCATGGGTAATTTAGTCAATAAGACCAACGCAGGTATGATTAAAAATCCACCCCCTGCTCCAACTAACCCGGTTAATAGTCCTACTACAGTGCCCTCGGCAAGTATAAGTGGATAATTGAATGAGTGAACTGCTGCTGTTTTCGTATTAGCAGTGGTAGACTTGCTATCTCGAATCATGGAAAAGGAGGCGGCAATCATAAGAATGGCAAAAAGCAGCATTAAAAG
>CAYFLE010000012.1:0-14112 GCA_964343645.1 uncultured Chitinophaga sp.
CATTAGCCCCTTCGCGGTTAATCAAATCAAGCAACCAGCGATCTGCTGTTTGTAGTGAGTTGTAAATTGGTTCAAAGGGGTTTTGCACCTTACAAAAGTAACAAAGGAATGTCTGTTTGAGATGTCGTTTCTTTGTTAAATGTTATCGACACGAATTCGCATACCTAAAACGCTGCAATGGGTAATCAACCTATTTGGCATCTTTGTGTTGATATTCACATTGTTTAGAGTCATTACATTTTTTGCATTTCATCCTTCCGATATAACTTTTTCACAAGCGCTACCTGCTTTTTTATTGGGACTTCGTTATGATTTGCGATGGATTGCTATTGTTTTATTGCCCATCGTATTGCTCAGTAGTTATGCCGCTTTTTCTCCTTTTTATTCTGAACGAAATAAAAAGGCATGGACGCTTTATTTAGCCATTTTGACCTTGGTTGTTTTTTTCTTTTTTGCGGCAGGGTTTGGAAGTTTTGCCTACAACCAAACTCCCTTAGATGCAGGGGCAATGAATTTTGCAGAAGACTTTACTATTTCGGTACAAATGATTTGGCAAACCTATCCACTGATTTGGATGCTCTTGGGATTGGGGGTGGCTGTATTATTTTTTAGATGGATGTATCATAAAAGTCATTGGCAAGTGATTAGTCAAACAGAAGGGCTTGGCATCCCGCATCGACCCAGTTATTTTAGTTTGACTGCTTTGTTTTTGCTTTTATTGATTCATGGCTCTTTTACAACTGAGCCGTTGAAGCGCAGAGATAGTTTTCGATTTCAGCAGAGTTTTATGTGTTATCTGGCTATTAATCCACTACAGAATTTTGCTGCTACCCTAAGTCTTCGTCAACCAAGTTATAATGAAGACCGCGCCAAGGCATTGTATCCCGTGCTAGCCCACTGGATGGGTTGGGGTGAAAAAGATCGAATGCAGTTTCGTCAAACGGTTGGTCCCAGAAGTACTGCTACAGAAAGTAGGCCGAATATTGTAGTAGTTCAGTGCGAATCATTCAGTATGTATAAAAGTAGCATGAGTGGGAATCAATTGAATGCAACTCCTTTTTTTGATTCGCTTACGCACCAAGGAATTTTTTTTGAACGTTGTTTTGCGCCCACATTTTCAACTGCTCGCGCTTTATTCGCCATTCTCACGGGCATTCCAGATGCTCAGCTTTTTAAATTTTCCAGTAGAAATCCTCAGGCATTAAATCAATATACCTTGGTTAATAGTTTGGAGGGCTATGAAAAGCATTACTTTCTGGGTGGCGATGCCGAGTTTAACAATTTTGAAGGTATCCTTCGAAATATCGATGGATTAAAAATGCATACCGGGCAGCGACCTGCTATTGCTCCTATTAATGTTTGGGGTATTAGTGATAAGGACTTGTTACAGGAAGCGCATACTGTTTTCAATCAAGCAAAAGCTCCTTTTTTTGCTTACATCCAAACGGCAGGTAATCACCGTCCTTTTCAACGATCCATTCCGGCGCTGGATAGTGCTTTCCTGCGTGATACAGCCGACCAAGCCTTGTTAGAGAAATTTGGATTTGAATCGGTGGATGAATACAATGCCTTTAGATACACGGATTATTGTTTTCGACAGTTTTTTAAATTGGCCGCTCAGTCTTCCTATTTTGCCAATACCATTTTTGTTTTTATAGGGGATCATGGAGTAGCGGGTAATGCGAACGCGGTCTACCCTTCGTTATGGACCACTCAGCGATTAACGGATCATCATGTTCCTCTTTTATTTTATGCGCCAGGTATATTAGCCCCCCAACGAAGAAGCGAAGTAGTGTCTCAAATAGATGTGATGCCAACCATTGCAGGTTTATTACATCGCACTTATCAAAATAGGACGCTGGGGAGAGATTTACTAGATCCACATCTAAAAAATCACTTTGCCTTTATAACCAATGCAGCTGATCGGATTGGGGTGGTGACTGATGAACATTTTTTTGTGCATCATTTAAATGGAGGAGAAGAGCAGTTATTTTCATTAGACAGCGCACATGCAATCAGCAATGAAAGGGAAAAGAGAAAAGTTCAACAATATTTGTCAGAGCTGTCTTATGCTTTATTTGAAAGCTCGCGTTATTTGCTGATGAATAACCCTCGTAATTAGTGGATTCGTTCCGCAATGAAAATTAAACGAGGAGAACTTGTTGGGTCAAATGCGTGTAAATGGTAGTCGCCTGCGATTTGTTTGAGTTGTAAATCCTGTTGTTCTATCATGGTTGTTAACTGCTCGCACGAAAACTTAGCTACTTTTTCAGTGTAAGAAAGTTGTTTTTGTTTTTTTTCATCGTTCACAACAATTTTCTTGTAAATATTTTTTTCATCTTGCCAGCGGGAAATTTCAAAATGCACTTGGCGAATCGTTTTTTCTTCTTTTTCAATTAACTGTTGAGCAGCCCAAGTCGCGTTCACGTAATCCAACACAAGTATTCCCCCTTTTTTTAAGGCCGTGGCCATCGTGTGCAGTGCTCTTTCGTGTTCATGCGCTGAATCAAAGTATCCAAAGCTGGTAAAAAAATTAAATACAAAATCCATGCAATGCGCACAAAAGGTATTACGCATATCATGTACTTGAAATGTCAAATCCGTTGAAGCCGTTTTTTGTGCAAAGGATATATTTTCTGGAGCTACATCAATACCGGTAACCTTAAAGCCTAATGCGGCTAATTGTCTGCTATGTCTTCCTCGTCCGCATCCTACATCCAACATGCTTGCACCTGTATGCGGTTGCAGGTGTTCAATCAAACGGGTTATAAATTCTTTTGCTTCTACCTCATCTCGGTGTGAATACAATAAGTGATAATAGGGCGAGTTGAACCATTCTGAAAACCACGCGTGCTCCTGCATCGAGCAAATTTACGCCACAACCTGTATTTTTGCACCGCAAAACCTTCCTATGTCATTATTGAAAAGCATTTCCGGAATCAGAGGCACGATTGGTGGAAAAGTGGGCGAGAATTTAACCCCGCTTGACATTGTCAAGTTTACCGCCTCCTTTGCTACCATTCTCACTGAGGGAGTGGCACACCCGCGCATCGTTGTAGGAAGGGACGGAAGAATTAGCGGGGAGATGGTCCAACAGCTAGTCATGCAAACCTTGATCAGTTTAGGGGTTGAAGTAGTCGATTTAGGATTGAGTACTACGCCCACTGTTGAATTAGCAGTGCCTAAAGAAAATGCAGTAGGGGGGATCATTATAACGGCTAGTCATAACCCCAAAGAGTGGAATGCGCTGAAGCTTCTTAATGCAAAAGGAGAATTTATTGATGCGTTGGTAGGGGCACAGGTATTAGCGCTGGCTGAATCACAGGAGTTTAATTTTTCTCCCGTTGACAAATTGGGTAAGATTATTTCGAGAGACTATTTGGAAGCACATATTAACGCCGTACTAAACTATCCATTAGTACAGCGAGAGAAAATAGCCAATAAGAAACTAAAAGTAGTGGTGGATGCAATCAATTCCACGGGTGCTACGTATGTTCCTGCATTATTAAAAGCACTTGGCGTAGAAAATATCATGGTGCTCAATGAAACAGTGAATGGACATTTTGCACATAATCCCGAGCCTTTGCCTGAGCATTTGCGTCAACTTTGCGAGGAAGTTGTTAGAACGAGGGCTGATATAGGCATTGCAGTGGATCCCGATGTGGATCGACTTTGTTTTGTCAATGAAGACGGGACTTTGTTTGGGGAAGAATTCACCCTCGTTGCGGTGGCGGACTTTGTGTTGTCACAGCGAAAAGGAAATACGGTGAGTAACATGAGTAGCACCAAGGCGCTTCGAGAGTTAACCATTCATAGGGGAGGGACGTACACACCTGCTGCAGTAGGCGAAGTCAATGTGGTGAAAAAGATGAAAGATACTGAGGCAGTCATAGGCGGTGAAGGAAATGGAGGGATCATTGTGCCTGACTTTCATTATGGCCGAGATGCATTAATTGGGTTGGCACTTTTTCTTTCTCATTTTGCCAACCAGGATAAATCAATGAGTGGGTTTAGAAAAAATTACCCAAGTTATTTTATCTCAAAAAATAAAATAGAATTACCGCAAGGAGTTGATTTGAAAATCCTCTTTGATAAAATTGCAGAAAAGTACGCGAAGCAACCGCTCAACCGGGAGGATGGATTACGTATTGAATTTGATCAAGACTGGGTACATCTTCGAGCGTCAAATACTGAGCCAATCGTTCGTATTTATGCCGAAAGTGACCTGGAAACAAAAGCAAACAATATGGCGCAACAATTGATGCGAGATATTGGCAAATTCTCTCAATCTCTTTCCTAATGTATATTCGCAGGGTTAATGACAAGAATCTACTTTGATAATGCAGCTACTACCCCAATGGACCCATTGGTGGTGGAAGCTATGTTGCCTTACTTGCAAAATCATTTTGGAAATCCCTCCTCTATCTATTCATTTGGTCGAGAAACTCGATTAGCTATTGAAAATGCCCGTAAAACAGTAGCCAGTTTATTGAATGTAAAGCCGGGTGAAATTTTCTTTACCAGTGGCGGTACCGAAAGTGATAATATGGCTATTCGCTCCGCTGTTGAGGACTTGGGATGTCGACAGATTATCACCTCGCCCTTGGAGCACCATGCAGTACTGCACACGGTTACTGCTTTACAAAAATCTCATGGTGTTACCGTAGAGGAAGTGAAGGTTTTGCCGAATGGACATGTTGACCTAACGCATTTGGCGCAATTACTCAATACTGCTAAAGAGCGTTGTTTAGTATCCTTGATGCAGGACAGTAATGAAATTGGGAATCTGCTGGATGTGCATGCAGTTGGAGAGCTTTGCCGTCAACACAATGCCATTTTTCACTCTGACACCGTGCAAACAGTGGGGCATTATTCGCTTGATTTCAATCGCGACAATATCCATTTCGCTACGGGGGCGGCGCACAAGTTTCATGGACCCAAAGGCGTTGGGATTTTATTTATTTCAGAAAATGTAAAGGTTAACCCCATGATTCATGGTGGGGGACAGGAACGAAATATGCGTGCAGGCACCGAGAATGTGCCGGGTATTGTGGGATTTGCCAAAGCACTGGAGATTGCGATGCAGGAAGGTGAAAAGGATCAGTCAAAAATCCAATCAATCAAAAATTATCTGGCAGAACAACTCCTAAAAAATGTACCCGGAGTTGCTTTTAATGGAGATTGGAACGGACAATCTTTGTACACGGTGTTGAACGTTTCTTTTCCTGTTACACCTCAGTCCGAACTTTTATTGATGAGCTTAGACATGCAAGGCATCTGTGTGTCTGCAGGTAGTGCCTGTAGCAGTGGGGCTAGTCAAGGAAGTCATGTGATACAAGGAATTCCCGGAAATAAACAGGGGGTGCCAATTCGATTTTCTTTCTCCAAATACAATACAATCGCGGAAGTTGATGCGCTAATCGAGAAGCTGAAAGCGCTTCTCTAAATTCTCTTTTTTACAAGCTATGCCAGGGGTTTCGGCGAGCCGAGTTCATGTATTTTCTGAGATCTTTCCAAAAAGCCAGCACTAAATAAATGATGATGGGCGAGCCTAAGGTGAGCACCGAGGTATAAAGAAAATACTGCCGAATACGGCTAGTAGAGATGCCCATGCGCAGACCAATGGCGGTGCAAACTCCAAATACATTCCACTCGACGAATGACTTTAGTTTTTCCATAGGGGCCTTTGGTTTATTTATCAAAAATACAACCAAGTCATTATCCCTCCGCTCGATTTTCTTAATTTTGCCCCGCGAAATCAAAATCAACGATCATGGTATTTGACCTGGACCTTATCAAGAAAATCTATGCCGCAATGCCTGCCAAAGTGGAGGCTGCTAAAAAGGCATTAGGACGTCCGTTAACACTGGCCGAAAAAATATTGGTGGCCCATTTGTGGGAGGGTGTTTCCCCTCGTGATTTTCAACGCGGTAAGGATTATGTAGATTTCGCGCCAGACCGTGTGGCCATGCAGGATGCCACTGCTCAAATGGCATTGTTGCAATTTGACACAACCGGTAGAAAAAAAGTGGCTGTGCCCTCTACGGTACATTGTGATCACTTGATTGTGGCAAAAAATGAAGGAAAATCAGATTTGTCAAAAGCCGTTACAGAAAATGATGAGGTATATAATTTTCTCTCATCGATTTCAAATAAATACGGAATCGGATTTTGGAAACCAGGTGCTGGAATCATCCACCAGGTAGTGTTAGAGAACTATGCATTTCCAGGCGGAATGATGATCGGTACTGATTCACATACCGTGAATGCAGGCGGATTGGGTATGATTGCTATTGGAGTGGGTGGTGCAGATGCATGTGATGTGATGGCTGGATTGAGCTGGGAATTATTGATGCCAAAATTGATTGGTGTTAAATTGACTGGCAAACTCAATGGATGGGCATCACCTAAAGATGTGATTCTAAAAGTTGCAGGTATATTAACAGTAAAAGGTGGCACGAATGCCATTGTAGAATATTTTGGAGAAGGTGCTACGAACATGAGTTGCACTGGTAAGGGAACCATTTGTAACATGGGAGCTGAAATTGGGGCCACTACCTCCACGTTCGGATATGATGAAAGCATGCGTCGCTATTTAGAGGCAACCGGTCGTAAAGAAGTGGCTGATGCAGCCGATCAAATAAAAGAATATTTGACAGGAGACTCCGAAGTATACGCCAATCCTGAAAAATATTTTGACAAGGTTATTGAAATCAATTTAAGTGAACTAGAACCCCATTTGAATGGTCCATTCACTCCAGATTTAGCTACACCTATTTCAAAAATGAAAGAAGTAGCCGCACAAAACGGATGGCCTACCAAAGTGGAAGTAGGGTTGATTGGAAGTTGTACGAATTCTTCCTATGAAGACATCAGTCGTGCCGTGAGTTTGGCCAAACAAGTGGCGGAAAAAGGGCTTAAAACAAAAGCAGAATTTACTATCACACCAGGTAGTGAGTTAGTACGTTATACCATTGAACGCGATGGTTTCTTGGATACCTTTTCAAAAATAGGTGCCCGCGTGTTTGCGAATGCTTGTGGTCCTTGTATTGGTATGTGGGATCGCATGGGTGCAGAAAAGCAAGAGCGAAATACGATTGTGCATTCATTCAATAGAAACTTCGCGAAGCGTGCAGATGGTAATCCAAACACCTTGGCGTTTGTAGCCAGTCCTGAGTTAGTAACCGCTCTTGCCATTGCAGGAGATCTTACTTTCAACCCCATCACGGACACCTTACTCAATGAAAAAGGAGAAGCGGTCAAGTTAGATCCTCCTGCAGGAAATGAGTTGCCTGTTGCTGGATTTGCGGTGGAGGATGCCGGTTATCAAGCACCCGCGGAAGATGGAAGTGGTATAAAAGTGGATGTCAAATCAGATAGTAAACGTTTGCAATTACTTTATCCATTTGCTGCTTGGGAAGGCACCGATTTAAAAGGATTAAAACTGCTCATCAAAGCCAAAGGAAAATGTACCACCGATCATATTTCTATGGCAGGTCCTTGGCTCAAATTCAGAGGACATTTGGATAACATCAGTAATAACATGTTGATTGGTGCGGTTAACTTTTTTAATGATAAAACCGACAACGTTAAAAATCAATTGACCGGTGCCTATGGTCCCGTACCAGCTACACAGCGTGATTATAAAGCGGCTGGTATCGGTTCGATAGTAGTGGGAGACGAAAATTATGGAGAAGGTTCTTCTCGCGAGCATGCCGCTATGGAGCCACGTCACTTAGGCGTGCGCGTGGTGTTGGTGAAATCATTTGCCCGTATCCATGAAACCAATCTCAAAAAGCAAGGCATGTTGGCATTAACTTTTGCTAACAAAGATGACTACAATAAGATTCAGGAAAATGATGATATCGATGTCATGGGATTAACCAGCTTCACTCCTGGTCAACCACTCGAACTTATGTTACATCACACAGATGGAAGTCGAGAAATTATTCAAGCCAACCATTCTTACAATGAACAACAAATTGACTGGTTCAAGGCAGGTGGAGCGTTGAATGTAATCAGAAGTCAGGCGGGTAAATAATAGGGCAGAGGTGCTTAATTGCCCCAGCGATAGGTGTTGATAGAAAATCCTGCTAGGTCTAATACGCGGTCCGTTACGGTTGAAGCCACTGCCTCAATCGTTTTAGGTTTACTGTAAAATGAAGGGGTAGCTGGACAAATAATTCCTCCCGCCAATGTAACCGTTTCCATATTGCGGATATGGATCAAATTATACGGGGTATCGCGAACGACACAGATGAGTTTTCTTCTTTCCTTTAATACCACATCGGCAGCTCGCGTTATTAAATCACTGGAAATGCCAGTTGCAATTCGACCTAAAGTTCCCATCGAGCAGGGGATTATGATCATCGTGTCATACTGACCAGATCCAGAAGCAAAAGGGGCTGAAAAATCAGTGGTAGTAAATTGTTTGAAGGGAAGGTCTTTCCAATTTTCATTTTCCAACTCTGTGCTCCACACTTCTTTGGCATTGGTGGTCATGACCAGGGCAATTTCTTGCCATTGGTCTTTCAACCGAGTTAGCTTGTTCAACAAATCAGCCGCATAGATGGAGCCACTGGCTCCGGTAATCGCAATCACTACCTTTTTCATACCATTATAACCACTGATTTCGTTTTGGGTTTAGTTGAGTAAGTAATTATTAGTAAATAACCCTTAATTAGTGAAATTTCACCAGAATTCCTCTTTCATGAAATCGGATTGAAACTATATTCGACCCGAATTTTCATAGGATAAGGTTTAATGGTTAATGGTTTTTGATTAGGGTCCCCCGATTTTTATCGGGGGTTCTTTTTTTAATCTTTTTTGGTGTTTTCGTTCCCCAAGTTGTTTAGTATCCACCTTGTTTTCATGCTCCACAAATGGAAAGTGGTGTTATCGGCTGCGCCACCTATTCCGTGATTCTTATTGGGGTAGTAGAAACTGTCAAAGGAAACGTTTGCTTTAACGAGGGCGCTGACCATTTGTGTGGAGTTTTGAAAATGCACATTATCATCAGCCGTGCCATGAATCAATAAATATTTTCCTTTGACCTTATCTGCGTGGTTAAGTGGAGAATTATCATCATACCCTTTTGCATTTTCCTTTGGCGTGCGCATATAACGCTCGGTGTAAATATTGTCATAAAAGCGCCAGCTCGTTACAGGGGCTACGGCAACAGCTGCATGAAAAACGTCAGCACCCTTTGTAATCGCCAATGAGCTCATGAATCCTCCATAGCTCCAACCCCAGTGACCAATTTTATCTTTATCAACGTATGGAAGTTTGCCTAACTCTTTAGCGGCATCAATTTGATCTTCTATTTCCAATTTACCTAACTGGAGATAGGTTTTCTTTTTGAATTCCTCTCCTCTATATCCAGTTCCCGTGTTATCGATACTCACCACGATGAATCCTTTTTGAGACAATAACTGGTGCCAGGTGCTCACAGCGCCGAAGCGATTGGCTACTTGTTGAGAACCGGGTCCTCCATAATTACAAAACAACACCGGATATTTTTTATTGGCATCGAATCCTTGTGGCTTTAACATCCAACCATTCAAAGTGTCCCCCTTGCTATTAGGTACGCGAATAAAGGAGGCATTGCCAAATCCATACTCTTGCATTTTTTCTTTGAGCTTTGCACTTTCTCCCAGCGTTTGTAACAGTTTGGAAGAAATTCCCTTTTTCTTATCTACCACTAATTGATAGCGGCTTACTTGTTGAGGCGTATTAATGTCAGAACGGTAGAGAAAATATTCAGTGAAATCATCGTTGAAAACAACTCTGTTCCATGATTCACCAGTGGTAAGGGCGGTTGTCGTTTTTCCTGCAAAATCGGTAACTACTACATTACGATCCATGGGACGTGGCGCCGCCAGGGTATAAAATATTCGTTTGTTGACTTCGTCAACGCCATTTACTTCGGTGATTTCACTAGTTCCTTTTGTGAGTTGCAATTTGGTTTGTCCATCCAAGCTATAGAGATACAAGTGACGATACCCATTCATTTCGCTGGTGAATAAAAAATGTTTTCCATCTTTTAAAAACCACCAGTCATCATTGATTTCTACAAAGTACTTATTAGACTCTTCATATAAAAGACGACTCTTGCCTGTGTTAGCATCTGTGGCGAGTAATTTTAATTGGTTTTGGTGACGATTCATCCAAAAAACAACTAAGGTATTATTGTCTTCCGTCCACTTAATACGGGGAATATAGATGTCGCCCGTTTCGAAATCAGCCTTCACGTTATTTTTTGTCTTTACATCATATATATGAATCTCCACCACAGAATTGTCATCGCCCGCCTTTGGATATTTATATCGATAATCTGTGTTATGTGAGTTGTCGAACATAGTCATGTTGAATTCTTTTACGCCGGATTCATCAAAACGATAGTAGGCTACATGCGTTCCTTCCTTGTTCCACGCATAGGCTTGCGTGAACTCAAATTCTTCTTCATACACCCAATCGCAGTTGCCATTGATGATTTCATTCCATTTGCCATCAGTGGTGATAGACGTGTAATTTCCAGTAGCAATGGTATAGAGGTATAAATTATTTTGGTACACGTAGGATATGTATTCTCCTGTTGGTGAAAATTCAGCATGCAAAAATTTGGGGTCCTCTTGATTGCCACCACCCATAAGCGAACCTTTCAATCGAATCAACTGAGTATCCTTATCTGTAGTGATCAATAAGTGGATAGAAGACTTGGTAGACCGTCTGTAAATAGATTCAGTATTTGATTTGACTAAATGATATTGTGGTTTGGCGGCACTCGTAATAACTTGATCGGCGCGTCCAATTTTTTTGCCTAATTGATCTTTGTATCGACTCCATTGCCAATTTGTTTCTTTGGCGGTTGTATCAAACCGGGCATTGATGAACTCTCCTCGAAAGGTTCCTTTTTTATAGATATCCTCTAACGTGATGGACTTTGTTTGTGCGTTCACAGCAAAGCTGCCAAGCAGCAATACAACCAATAGGTTTCGCATATGCGTTGATTTAGTCCATAAATGTATAAAAAAAGACGGCCGAAAGGGGCCGTCTTTAAAAAGATTGATAAGCGGTAAAGGCTTATTTTTTCTCCGCCATATCGGGCACAGCTTCTACTTTATAAGCGCCAGCATCCAACTTCACCTTGGTTTCAGAAAATGCTGTTAATGTAGCTTCAATATCAGCATCGTTATGGATGGCTGAAGGAATTAATCGGTAAATAATATGTCCCTTAGGAATCACTGGATAAACAACAATAGAACAGAAAACACCATAATTCTCTCGTAGGTCCATTACCATGGCAGTGGCTTCCTCTACACCGCCTTTCATATAAACGGGTGTTACAACCGAGTCTGTTTTGCCAATGTCAAAGCCACGATCTTTTAATCCTTTTTGCAACTTTAAGGCGTTGCTCCACAATTTGTCTTTATACTCAGGATGATCGCGGAGTAATTCCAAGCGTTTTAAATTACCCACTACCAACGGCATGGGTAAGCTCTTAGCAAAAATTTGCGAACGAATATTGTAACGGATATAATCCATGATTACTTTATCACCTGCAACAAATGCGCCAATACTAGCCATTGATTTTGCAAAAGTGGAAAAGTAAATATCAATTTTATCTTGCACGCCTTGTTCTTCACCGGCACCTGCACCTGTTTTTCCCAATGTACCAAAGCCATGGGCGTCATCAACCAATAGGCGGAATTGATAATTGTTTTTTAATGCGGCAATTTCCTTGAGTTTGCCTTGGTCTCCCGCCATACCAAATACTCCTTCTGTGATGAGGAGAATTCCACCTGTTTTTTGCTTTTCAACCAATGCAGTAGCACGTTGTAATTGTTTTTCGCAGTCCTCTACGTCATTGTGTTTAAAAACATAGCGATGTCCCGGATGCATACGAAGTCCATCGATGATGCAGGCATGACTTTCTGCATCGTAAACAATCACATCGTGACGGCCACATAGCACATCAATCACACTCAACATACCCTGGTAGCCGAAGTTGAGTAACACCGCGTCCTCTTTCATTTCAAAGGCAGCTAGTTCAGCCTCCAATC
Source organism: uncultured Chitinophaga sp. (assembly GCA_964343645.1). Lineage (GTDB taxonomy): Bacteria > Bacteroidota > Bacteroidia > Chitinophagales > Chitinophagaceae > JJ008. The sequence continues at coordinate 12,063 of CAYFLE010000012.1, forward strand.
TTTCATGCAGATTACTGTTTCCACTCATCATACGAGCGCCCATAGGATAGGCCAAACCAAAGTCACGTGCCCCGTCGGCATCTGCTTTTCTGACTTCAGGATGATTGGCTAATCCCAAGTAGTTGTTAAGGCTCCAGACAATCATGTCCTTGCCTCTAAATTTCATACGGCTACTAATTTCTCCTTCTAATTTTGGAAAGGCAAAGTATCCGTGCGCTCTTTCGCGGTGCTGACCTAGCGGTCCGGCATTCTTCAATAACTTTTCAAAAAGATCGGCCATAAAATGGGTTTAACAGGTTGAATTCTGCTGCAAAATTACAATTTTTCCCCTGATAAACCCCTCCAATCTAGCTTAAAACCCTTTTTTAGATGCTGGCTTTTCGGCAGGTGGATTTTTGACAAAACGCTCCATCCACTCAAATTGTTCCGCTAATACATGCAATAGATTTTCTTTTCCGGTATATCCATGTGATTCATAAGGAAGACTTACAAACCGCGCTGTTCCACCATGTCCTTTGACGGCATTGTACATCCGTTCGCTTTGTATCGGGAATGTGCCTGTGTTATTGTCCAACTCTCCATGTATTAACAAGAGAGGGGCAGTTATTTTATCGGCATAGTTGAAAGGACTCATTTTGTTGTACAGCTCTGGAGCTTGCCAATAGGTTCTGTCTTCATTTTGAAAACCAAAAGGAGTAAGTGTACGGTTATAAGCGCCACTTCTGGCAATCCCTGCTTTAAAGAGTTTAGTATGTGCCAGCAAATTGGCTGTCATAAAAGCCCCGTAGCTATGACCACCCACGGCAACTCTATTAGGATCTCCAACCCCTCTTTCATTTAATGTTTGAATAGCCGCCTCGGCATTCATAGTTAGCTGCTCAATGAAATTATCATTCGGTTTTCCATTTTCATTGCTGGCTACAATCGGCATCTCTGCGTTATTCAGCACTGCGTACCCTTGCGTTACATAAAACACCGGAGAGCCTCCGCTCAAATAGGTGAAGCGGTGTTCACTTCCTCGAATTTGTGCGGCATCTGCTGCCGAATTATATTCTGCAGGATACGCCCAGATAAACACTGGAAGTTTGCCATCTTTTTCCTTGTTATAATTTTTAGGAAGATATAATTCGCCCGTCATGTCAATTCCATCGGCTCTTTTGTATTTTATTTTTTCTTTACTCACTCCCTCCATAGCTGGGTAAGGATCTTGAAAATTTGTCATGGGTCGATCAGCGATTCGGCGACCTACATCTTTCAAAAAGTAATTTGGAACATCTTTTTCGCTTTCACGTTGGGTAACGAAGACTTTGTTTTCTGCGTCAATAACTTTTTGAACGGTCTCGTACACGCCCTCACTACATTTCCAAAGTGTATCTACTTTTTTGGAATGTACATCTAGCGAAATCAAAAAAGGTAGATCCCCTTTTGGAGAACTGCCAGTTGTATTATTGAAAAGAACTTTGTTGCCGTTGTCTATGGCCCAAAGGGTAGACTGCCCCCATTGATTTGGTTTTGTAACTGGATTTCCAGGATTAGAATAAGCATCTGTAGAGTTGCGCGTAAATAGTCTTTCCAAATCTCCGGTGATGGGATTAAAACGATTTAAGCCCGACTGTTGACGGGAGCGAAGTCCTTCATACACGAGTGCTAACCCTTCATTACCCCAAACGGTATTGTTGTAACGCATTTTTGTTTTAAACAACAATGTTTTTTCTCCGTTGAATGGCGCGCTTAAAGCATACACGGCATCATGGTACTCTACTTGTTTTTTTATGAGGCCGCTATCCAACGGTTCGCACCAAACTAAGGTGGCTGGTTGATCGTCTCTCCATTCGTGACCACGCGCAACGGGTTGTACATTATCATTTCCACTTGGAGCTGTTTCGGCAGAAGGAATAGCACCCATTTCTTTGACATGGATTCCTTTTCTGTCCATAACAAAAAGTGTGGATGCAAATCCGCCAGCAGGAACGCTATAAGAAAACGGCGGCGTGATTATTTCAGTGAGTATATATTTTTTATCGGGTGAAAGTGAGGCAGACTTGTAGAG
>CAYFLE010000012.1:14212-16863 GCA_964343645.1 uncultured Chitinophaga sp.
TGAGAAATCTTTTTGTGTACGTGCCTCTCTAATTGAAATTTCATAGATGAGATTAATCCGGCTAGGGGAGAAATTGGCCGGATTGATTCGTTGTCCAGCGATGCGTAGTTCTGGGGCTGCTAATTCCTCCATTTCAGCATAGCTATTCGTTTGCATGAGCACCATCCATTCGCCTTTGTTATCGACACTTACTGCAGCAGGTCTTTTTGCCAGGAGCATTTCAGTAATTTCTTTGGGAGGCGTTTTATAACCGCTTTGCCCTACACAATAATTGAAGAAGACAAGTAAGCTAATCAGTGTAGTCCAATACGAAACGGTCCGTTGCTTTGTCATCGGGGTTGGTTTTAGAGGAGTAAGTTAAGTAAATTGACGATCTTTGCACATCGTACAAAATAGTGATATGAATATAAAAGTTTGCGGGATCACCACTTTTAAACAGTTGCAACAGCTAGACGGTTTGGAAATTGATATGGCGGGTATTGTACTCATACCAGGCAGTCCTTGGTACGCGGCAGACTCCCTCAATGCGAAGGAAGTGGTCAAGGCAGATTTTGATTTAAAAAAAGTAGGTGTACTTCAAAACCCCTCATTGTCTGATGCACTCGACTGGATTGATGCCTACAAATTAGATGTGGTACAGTTGATTGGAGAAGAAGACCCTCAACTTTGTGAAGATTTAAGTACTGAGGTAGAAGTGATCAAGCAGTTCTCTGTTGGAAGCGATACCACACAGCTTGAAAAACAACTAGCGCAGTTTGATGCGGTTTGCGATTATTATTTATTTACGGGCCCATTAGACGCCAATAATAATTTATATGGCGCTGCATTTGATTGGAGTGTACTAGCTCCGCTAAAAATAGAAAAGCCTTTTTTTATATCTGGAAATATCCAACCTCAGCAGAGTTCATCCTTACGAAAAATTGATCACCTTGATTTTTTTGGTGCCGATTTGAATGTCGCCTTTGAAACCGCGCCTGGTGAAAAAGACTTCAAATCTATTCTTCAATTCAGACAACTTATTCGTTAAACTACTTTCCATGAATTTTTTTATGAACCCGCATCGTGTATTTCATTTATTCCTGGGGTGTTTGTTTGCGAGTGCGCTATCTGCACAGGGCGGAAAAAAATTTGAGTTGAGCGGTCAATTAACGGGCTTTACGGATAGTGCACAAGTTCGACTTTTTAAAAGTGGAGAGAATACACCTTTTGCTACCACCATTTTATTGAATAATCAGTTTGTGTTAAAGGGGGAATTGGCTGAGCCATTACTTGCCTTTTTGTTTGTGGGCGACCAGCAGCAACCTGCTGAATTATTCATCGAAAATTCAGTGATGCAGTTGAAAGGTCAAAAAGGATCTCCCCTTGAATGGGTGCTTACGGGAAGTCAATGTCAATTGGTTTTTAAAGAGTTTGTGCGACAATTTTTACCCTATGTGCAGCTACGCAATGCACAAGCTAATGCAATCAATGAGGCGCAGGCTGGTCCTGCCAGAGACAGTTTAGTGCAGATTTATACGGATGCTAATGTACATATGCAAGAACAAATTGATGCATTAGTAAAGCGTTCTCCCAATTCGTCTGTGACTCCCTTTGTGTTGGCTGCTACCTATGGCTTTAGTAGTGATCCCTTCCAATTAGAGCAGCGATTTGAGCAACTATCTGCCGAGAATAAAAATAGTACAGTAGGGCGTCAACTAAATACGATTATACAAGAAGCAAAAGTGGGAGCGGTTGGTTCTATGGCGATTGATTTTGCACAACCTGATACAACGGGCAAGCTAATATCATTGTCATCTTTCAGAGGGAAATATGTGTTGGTTGATTTTTGGGCTAGTTGGTGTGGCCCTTGCCGACAGGAAAATCCAAATGTTGTGTACAATTTCAACAAGTTTAAATCAAAAAATTTCACTGTATTAGGAGTCTCCTTAGATCGGGAAGATCTCCGGGCAAAATGGTTGGAAGCCATTCGCAAAGATGGATTGACTTGGACACACGTGAGTGATTTAAAATTTTGGAATAATGAGGCGGCGCGTCTTTATAAAGTATCGGGTATTCCCTTTAACTTTTTAGTTGATCCCTCTGGAAAAATCATTGCAAAAAATCTACGGGGCCCTGCCTTAGAGCAAACCTTATGTCAGGTTCTAGGTTGTCAATAACACTTAGAGACCCAGTACATCTTTCATCGAAAAAATCCCTTTTTTGTCAGCGATGTATTCTGCGGCTTTTACAGCACCGGTTGCAAATCCTGTGCGGTTGTGCGCCGTATGAATAATTTCAATATCATCAATGACGGATGAATATTTAATACTGTGTGTGCCAGGAGTGGGGTCAATTCGTTGACTGATAATTTCAAGATCTTCCGGGTTATCACTGATGTCATTGACCCACTGTTTTTTTCGATCTAGTATTTCTAAAATCTGCTCAGCCAACGAAATGGCCGTGCCACTTGGGGCGTCTTTTTTTTGTGTGTGGTGGATTTCTTCTACTATGACCTCATAATTTGGCTGATTAACCATCAAGGCAGCTAATTTTTTATTGAGCTCAAAAAAGAGGTTCACGCCCACACTAAAATTGCTCGCATAAATAAAACTTCCATTTTTTTCTTTGCATAATTTTTCAGCAGTGGACAGCGAACTGGTCCAGCCAGTGCT
>CAYFLE010000013.1:0-5336 GCA_964343645.1 uncultured Chitinophaga sp.
GTGGGACAACGGATGTGGACTTCTGTGATAGAACCACGATTGCTTGCCAAACAATTAAAAACTTGTGAAGTAGCTGTGGGTGCATTGTCTTCTGCTTCTGGTCGCACACCCTTGGTTGTTTCAGATGACATGGTCAGCAATATGCGTCCTGGTGCAGTCATTATTGACGTGAGTATTGACCGCGGCGGATGTTTTGAAACGTCCAAGATTACTTCTCATGAAAAACCGGTGTATACAAAATATGGAGTCATCCATTATTGCGTTCCCAATATCCCCTCTGGTTTTGCACGAACTGCCTCTCAAGCAATTAGCAATGTAGTAATGCCACTCTTGTTGCAAGCAGGTGATGAAGGAGGCTTTGAGAAATTAGTTTGGAAAAAAATGCACTTACGTAGCGGTATCTATCTATTCAATGGTGCCTTAACTAACTACCACCTCAGTCAGCGTTTTAATTTGAAGTATACAGATTTGAATTTGCTGATGACGAGTAGTAGCTGATATTTAATTGCTGATTACTTTGTTTGAACTCAACCGGATCGTTGCTGGCGATCAAAACGATTCTGTCTTTTTTTAATTGTTCTAGCAGCGACTGGTAAATAGCAATTCCGCTTGCATCCAAATTGGTGCAGGGTTCATCTAATAAAACAATAGGAGTGTCAGTAAAAAAACACTGGCCCAATTTTAATCGTTGCTTCATCCCCGATGAGTAGTAACGAATTTGTTTGTGAGCTGCTTTTTCTAACTCTACTTTTTTCAATATTGTACTTGGATCAATTCCTTGCAAGAATGGTTTGAAACGTTGATGAAATTGGAGAAACTCCAAGCCCGTCATTTCTTCAATCAATTCTAAATAAGGTGCACAGAAGCTGACCGATTTAAAAACATCTTCTTCGGCAATGATATTTCCTTGTTGGTTGGTGTAACTGACGCTTCCTTCATTATGAAAAATGGCACCCGCTAGAATTTGTAAAAAGGTACTTTTCCCGGAGCCGTTTGACCCCGTGATGGCATACACGTTATTGTTCTCAAACTGGTAATTGACATGACGAAAGATCCAGTCATAGTTGAACCGCTTACCCAAATCAGAGAGGGAGATCGTCATCAGTTGCGCCTTTAGTAAATCGTTTGATTATTCCGCGATTACTTTCACGAATAAAAGTGACTATTTCATCGCGCTCGTCAGTGGCTGCCATTTCTTCTTCTAAAAATTCCAGTGCTTGACTGGTATTAAAACCTTTATTATAGATCACCCGATAGATGTCTAGAATATGATTGATCCGTTCTACACTAAAGCCGCGTCTTTTCAATCCCACAGAGTTGACGCCTGCATAGCTCAGTGGATTTCTTCCTGCTTTGATATAAGGAGGGATGTCCTTACTTACTAAGGAACCTCCGCTAACAAATGCATGTGACCCAATATTGACAAATTGATGAACCGCACACATGCCACCTAAAATAGTCCAGTCGCCAATGACCACGTGTCCAGCTACCTGTGTATTGTTACTGGTAATTACATGGTCACCCACAATACAATCGTGTGCAAAGTGGCAATACGCCATGATCAGGCAGTTTTTCCCAATCACTGTTTTTTCTCGGTCTTTTGTTCCCCGGTTGATGGTTACGAACTCCCGAATGGTAGTTCCATCGCCGATATGAACGGTAGAATACTCGCCATCATATTTAAGGTCCTGTGGAGTAGCTGCAATGACGGCCCCAGGGAAAATTTTACAATTCTTCCCAATCCGGGCCCCTTCCATAATGGTGACATTGGAGCCTATCCAAGTGCCCTCCCCAATCTGTACGTCCTGGTGGATGACGGAAAAGGGGTCAATCTTGGCATTAGTGGCCACTTTGGCGTTGGGATGAATATAGGTATGCGGGTGGATCATGAAGGGTGCAAAGATAACTTTAACTCGGCAATTCGTAATTTTGACCCCTTATGCAGCCCCATCTTGATTTGGTAGCGCTGGCCTCCCGGGAGGCATTCAATCTGGATTCCTATATGCCCCTCCAAGACCGGGTACAGGTAATTCCGGGCTCCATTCAATATAGCATTAAACGATATCGAAAGCAGCCGGATTGGGATTTGGAGGACTTGGGCATGGTGGTCTATCACTACGAAAAAAAGAAAAGCACCGAGCGTTATTTGGAGTTGCGATTTTGTGTGAGTGGCAATGTGTATTGCCGTGAAAAGGACAAAGAATGTGACCGTTGTCAATTTGCCGCCTCACCAACCTGTATGGAGCGCGTGGAATCCGTGGATTTAGTGAGTTTTCGGTTTTCTCCAAGTCAGTTAAAGCAGTTTGCAAAGGCAAAAAGAACGGATAGCATTCAAGATTCCATTTTGCAATTTAAGCATGGGTCTTCCTTTGTAAAAACACATCCGATTTGCCCAAAGACCTCTTATATTCTGGAAACGATATTGAACAACAATTACAACGATACGCGTGAGAATATTTTCATTAATGCGCAAACTCATTTATTGTTGTTGTACACTATGGATAGTATAATTGGGGAGCAGCTCTTGGATACCGTAAACTGTAAGTTTTTAGCCAATGAAGCAGACCGGGATAAGATTTTGCAAGCGCGTGAAATATTGATCAAACAGATTGGAGAGCCCATTACCATAAAAGAGTTGAGTAGAAAGGTTGCGATCAATGAATGCTATTTAAAAAAAGGCTTTAAAGAGCTTTTTGGCACCACGGTATTTGAATTTTATCAAAGCCAGCGGATGGAACACGCCAAATATCTGTTGTACGAAAAAGGGCTCACGGTAACGGAGGTTTCTCTTCAATTGGGTTACTCATCCATTTCACATTTTTCAACCGCTTTTAAGAAGCACACCGGTTGTAAACCTTGCGAGCTATTACGCTAACTGTTAATTATTTTTCAATTTTTTCTTTTTAAAGCGCTGCTTTTACAATACTTCAAGAAAAAGTTCGTTTTTTGGGATAGTTACTGAAACTGATTCTATGAGAAAAATTCTATTGTTACTCTCTCTCTTTGTTATTCTACTATTTGCTTGTACTCACGAAAACTTAGGCCTCAATAACCCACTCAATATTCCAACGGTTAGTTCTCCTTGTAGCCCTGACTCTGTTTACTTTGTAAGCGAGATCATGCCCATTATTGCATCCAATTGTGCTATGAGTGGATGTCATGATGCTGTTACGCATGCTGAAGGGGTTAATTTGACTACCTATGCCCGAATTTTAAAATATGTAACTCCAGGCAGTCCCTCTAACAGTGAGTTATATTCAATCATTACCACAAGTAGTGGACATAGAATGCCGCCGCCTCCTAGAAGTCCATTGACAACTGCACAAATAACAAAAATTCAAAAATGGATTTTGCAAGGGGCGCGTAATAATTCTTGTGTCGGGGGATGTGATACTACACAATTTGCCTATGCCGCAGTAATCAAGCCTATGATGGATACTAAATGTGTCGGATGTCATAGATCAGGAAGTTTAGGTGGTAACATCGATCTATCTACCTATACTGGAACTCGAGTGGTAGCATTGAATGGAAAATTACTAGGGTCTATCAGTCAGTTAGCAGGATTTTCCCCCATGCCTAAGAATATGGCTAAGTTGTCTGACTGTGAAATTACCCAGGTTCGTAAATGGATCAATGCTGGCTCTTTAAATAATTGATAGAAGATCTTGAACATGAATATAAAATCAAGTTATCTACTGCTCATCGTAAGCTTACTATCCTTGTCAGCTTGCTACTATGATCATGAAGCCATTTTATATGGTAGTAGTGCTAACCAACCTTGTACCGATACAGCGGGAACGGTTTCCTATGCACAAAAAGTAGTTCCGCTGTTGCAATCTAATTGTTATGGTTGCCATACCGGTGGAGCTCCATCTGGAAATCAGTTAATGGGTACCTATACAGCTGATAAATCAATGGCTCAAAGTGGAAAATTATTGGGAACCATCAATCATTCCACAGGATACTCACCTATGCCCAAGGGGGGTGCTAAAATGGGTAATTGCCAAATAGCAGTCATTAAGAAATGGGTAGATAATGGCATGTTGAATAATTAATTTTATACGATGAATAAAAAGAAAATAGGTGTTCTTGTCATTGTATTATTGCTAGTAGTTGGTGCAGTGTATGGCTATTGCGAGTACAATCGAAAACCTGCGAGTATGGCCGATGTCCCTTCTGATTTTTCTGTTAACACAACTAGTTTATTAACGGATTTTGAAAAGGATGAAGCGGCTGCCAATAAAATGTATTTGGATAAAGTGTTGGAAGTGGAGGGGGCTTTAAAAGAAGTTACAGCCGATGATAAAGGATTTTATACAATTGTGATAGGGGAAGACGCCTCGCTTTCTTCTGTCCGTTGTAGTGTGGATAGTCTTTTTTCTAGTCGAGCTGCTGCACTGAAGGCTGGGGGTCTTGTCAAAGTAAAAGGGGTGTGTACAGGATTTATGAAAGATGAATTAGTGGGGTCTGATGTTACGTTAGTTCGTTGCGCAATCATTGAAAAATAAAATCATCGTATGAAAAAAATCATCATTTTGTCATTGTTGTTTACTGTGATTGGATTGTCCGGTCAAGCTCAAAAGTTTTTTACCAAAACAGGCCGTATTGATTTTAATGCAACTGCCCCTTCGTCTCCAGAAAAAATTGAAGCGGTGAATCGTACTGTTACCTGTGTCATGGATGCGGCATCTGGAGCAATTCAATTTGCTATGCTTGTTAAAGGGTTCACGTTTGAGCGCGCGTTAATGCAGGAGCACTTCAATGAAAATTATATGGAGAGTGATAAGTTCCCCAAGGCAGAATTCAAAGGGTCTATTACTAATAATGCCTCAGTTAATTACTCGAAGGACGGAACTTATCCTGTTACTGTAAAGGGCAAACTGACAATTCATGGTGAAACAAAAGATGCAGAGGCCGCCGGTAAATTACAAATCCAAGGCGGTAAGATAAATGCAACGGCCGATTTTACGATTGTGTTGGCTGACTACAAAGTTGCTGTGCCAGGTGTGGTAGCCGATAAAGTGAATAAGAATGCGAGGATTGAAGTGACGTGTAATCTAGAGCCATTAAAAAGCTAATTAAACACATTACTACATGAAAAAAATTGCCTTTGTCTTTTTAGTCGTAGCTACTTTTTCTCAGTGTATTGCCATTGCGCAAGATGACTTATTAAGCTTGGTTGGAGAAGATAAACCTAAAAAGGAAAGAGTCAAATATGCGTTCAAATCACCACGTGTGATTAATGGACACTCGATGGAGTTTTTGAATCCCGGTACCATGGATTTTAGAATTTTGCATCGTTTTGGACAGCTAGACCAGGGGTACAAGAATTTCTT
>CAYFLE010000013.1:5418-16604 GCA_964343645.1 uncultured Chitinophaga sp.
ATTTACATTACAAGTGACACCAACCATGGTGCATAAAAATTTAGTTCAGCTTGCTACTGATGCAAACGACATCTATGCAGTTGGAGTGGGTGGGCGTATTAAAATGTCTAAACGGGTTGCATTAACCTGGGATTACACCCATGTGCTGGAGGGATTGCCAGCAGGTTATCACGATCCTCTTTCTTTCGGTATTGATATTGAAACTGGGGGCCACGTATTTCAATTACATGTTTCCAACGCAGCAGGCATGAATGAACGGGCTTTTATTACTGAGACTACCGGGCAGTGGGGAGAAGGGCAGGTGCGTTTTGGGTTTAATCTATCCCGCACGTTCCAGTTGAAAAAGACAAAATTAAAATGACCCTTCCGCTGTAACTTTACAGCCTAATATTCTGTTACTATGAAAAAGATACTATTCGGCTTATTATTCATTAGCATTAGTCATGTAATTCTAGCGCAACCTCCAGCAGGTGAGGCAAAACCTGGCGATTTTTATGGTGAAAAAGTCACTACAGATGGAGCATTGTCTTTTGCGGATGTATTTCGTAAGGTGCAGGGGGGCAATGATTTTACCGATGTAAAATTCACGGCTAAAATAACTGACGTTTGTCCAAAAAAAGGTTGCTGGTTAAAACTAGAAACGCCACAAGGGGAAGAGGTAATGGTGAAGATGAAGGATTATGCTTTTTTTCTACCTGTAGCTGCCAAAGGAAAACAAGTGGTGATTGAAGGGGAAGTCATTATGAAAACAACTTCTATTGCCGAACTAAAGCACTATGCCGAAGATGCAAAAAAATCACAGGCTGAAATCGATGCAATCAAAGAGCCTAAAAAAGAAGTTCGAGTAACAGCAAAGGGAATTGTGATTGCCCAATAAGTTGTTTCCAAATACGTAGCTTTGCCGACCTGAAAGCTGTCATGAAATCTCAGTATCGCGAGTTTACGGGTCTGAACCTGCCCTCTATTGAAAAAGAGGTGTTAGCGCGTTGGACAAATCAAAAAACCTTCGAGCAAAGCGTATCGCTCCGCGAGGGGGCTCCTGCTTTTGTGTTTTATGAGGGTCCGCCCAGTGCCAATGGCATGCCCGGCATCCATCACGTGATTTCAAGAACATTGAAAGACCTGGTCTGTCGGTATAAAACCATGCAAGGTTTTCAGGTGAAGCGAAAAGGGGGGTGGGACACGCATGGTTTACCCATTGAGTTAGGCGTTGAAAAAGAGCTAGGAATTACCAAAGAAGATATCGGCGTAAAAATCTCCGTTGAGGAGTACAACAAAAAATGTCGCGAAGCCGTATTGCGGTATAAAGACAAGTGGGATGAGATCACTCGTAAAATGGGATACTGGGTTGATTTGGATGACCCCTATATCACCTTTAAAAACGAGTACATTGAAACGCTTTGGTGGTTACTCAGCGAATTACATAAGAAAGGTTTGTTGTATGAAAGCGTGAGTATCCAACCTTACTCACCGGCTGCGGGAACCGGACTCAGTTCACACGAATTAAATCAGCCTGGCACTTATAAAGATGTCAAAGACACCAGTTGTGTGGCCCTTTTCAAAGCCATTAACCAAGGTCCTGCCTCTTTTTTATTTGATGCAGTGAAAGGATTGCCGAGTGAGGAAGTTTATTTGATGGCTTGGACCACTACGCCTTGGACCTTGCCCTCCAACTTGGGATTGACAGTAGGAGGAGCAATCGATTATGTACTGGTGCAAACGGTAAATCCATACACATTGGTACCCGTGAATGTGGTGTTAGCAGAGGCATTAATAGGGAAATATTTTAAGGCCGAAGGCGAAAATGCGGACTTCAATAGCATTGATGAGAAATCAAAAATTCTTCCTTGGAAAAAAATTATTTCCTTCAAAGGCAAACAAATTGAAGAAGCTAATTATGAACAATTACTTCCGTATGCGGCAAGTTCACCCCAGGTAATTGAAGAAATTACTCCCGGTGCCAAGCCTTTCAGAGTATTGGTAGACAGCTTTGTTACAACGGAGGATGGAACAGGGATTGTACATACCGCACCTGCTTTTGGTGCCGATGACTATAAGGTGGGAAAGAAATATGGAATTGGTATTTTGACGCTGGTGGACCGCGAAGGAAAATTTGTGGAAGGGGTTGGTGAATTCAGCGGTCGCTATGTAAAGAATTATAAAAATCAGGATGACTATGTAGATGTGAACGTAGATATCTCGGTGAAATTGAAAAAAGAGAACCGGGCATTCCGCGTAGAAAAATACGAACATAGTTATCCGCATTGTTGGAGAACCGATAAGCCAATTCTCTATTACCCATTAGATGCTTGGTTTATTCGCACGACCGCTATTCGTGATCGAATGGTGTCGCTCAATAAAACGATTAATTGGAAACCTGCTTCAACTGGTGAGGGACGTTTTGGAAATTGGTTGGAGAATATGGTTGACTGGAATCTCAGTCGTAGCCGCTATTGGGGAACGCCGCTTCCTATTTGGCGTACTGAAGATGGAAGTGAAGAGCGTTGCATTGGAACTATTGCTCAATTGCGTCAGGAAATTGAAAAGAGTATTGAAGCAGGTTTTGAATTTGCACAATGTAAAAAAGGAGCTGCTGATCTACCTGCAAAAATTGATCGCTTATTAGGTGATTTGCATAAACCCTTTGTGGATGAAATCATTTTAGTCAGCAACAATGGGCAACCTATGAAAAGGGTTCCTGATTTGATTGACGTATGGTTTGATTCAGGGGCCATGCCTTATGCGCAATGGGGGCTACCGGATACAAGCTCTAATCAATATGGTCCGTTGAGTCCGGATAATTTTTTCAAGTATCACGCGCTCAATGGAAATACAGGTGCCGATACGCATTCTTTCCCTGCTAGTTTTATTGCAGAGGGGGTAGACCAAACTCGTGGTTGGTTTTATACGTTGCATGCAATTGCTTCGCTGCTTTTCGATTCAGTGGCCTATCAAACGGTGGTGAGTAACGGATTAGTGTTAGATAAGAATGGCAATAAAATGAGTAAGCGATTGGGGAATGTTGTAGACCCTTTTGCTACCATTGAAAATTTTGGGGCAGATGCAACACGTTGGTATTTGATAACCAATGCTTCTCCTTGGGATAATTTGAAATTTGATTTAGAAGGAATCAAGGAAGTGCAACGAAAATTTTTCGGCACACTCTATAATACCTACCAATTTTTTGCATTGTATGCCAATGTCGATGGCTTTGCGTTTAAAGAAGCTACCATTCCTGTCAATGAGCGACCAGAAATTGACCGTTGGATTCTATCGTCATTACATACGTTGATTACGCGTGTTACCACCGCAATGGATGAATACGAGCCTACACAAGCAGGCCGTTTGATTGAAGATTTTGTGGATGAGCAATTGAGCAACTGGTATGTACGTCTTTGTCGTCGTCGTTTTTGGAAAGGTGACTATTCTGCCGATAAAATTGCTGCCTACCAAACCTTGTATGAATGTTTGGAAACAATCACTCGTTTGATGGCACCGATTTCTCCTTTTTTCAGTGACGCCATTTTCTTACAACTCAATGAAGTGACTCACCGATTTTCGGCGAGTTCCATTCATCATGTTGCGTTTCCAAAATCGAAGGAAGCCTATATTGACAAAGACCTAGAGGAACGCATGGAATTAGCGCAAGATGTTTCTTCACTTGTACTTTCCTTGCGTAAAAAAGTCAACATAAAAGTTCGTCAGCCTCTACAAAAGGTATTAATTCCAGTGCTGGATCACAACATGCAAGCGCAGCTCGAAAAAATTGAAGACTTGATTTTGGCTGAGGTCAACATCAAATCCGTTGAATACCTGCGCGCGGATAATACCTTTATCAAAAAGAAGATCAAGCCCAACTTTATAGCGCTGGGAAAAAAATTGGGCCCCAAAATGAAAGCGGTTTCTACTTTGTTAACCGAGTTTTCCCAGGATCAAATTGCGCTGTTGGAAAAAGAGGGTCAAATAAATTTGTCAATAGACGGTGAAACCCTAGTATTGCAGCTAGCCGAAACAGAAATCAGTAGCGAAGATATTCCGGGATGGACGGTAGCCTCAAAGGGTCGTTTGACGGTGGCACTTGATATTACGGTGACGCCAGCGTTAGAATCAGAGGGGCACGCGAGAGAGTTTGTGAACCGAATCCAGAAGATCAGAAAAGATGCTGATTTTGAATTGACAGACCGGGTGCTTGTCAAGGTAGTAGCCTCTGAGAATTTAACAAAATCACTGGCTGCATTTAAACCCTATATTTGCGCCGAAATCCTTGCGGATACATTGGAGTTTACCAATGCCATTTCCAATGGGATAGAAGTAGAAATTAATGATGAAACGATAAAGGTGGACGTAACCAAAAAAGGCTAAGTCATGGCAGTAAAGAAAAAACCAGCTCCTAAGAAAGCAGTGAAAAAAGCAGCGTCAAAACCAGCTGCAAAAAAAGTGGCAGCAAAAAAACCTGCAGCGAAAGCAAAACCCGCTTCAAAATCTGCTCCTAAAAAATCAGCAGTAAAACCTACTGCCAAGAAGCCTGTTGTGAAAGCTAAAACTGTCGTAAAACCTGCTGCCAAAAAACCTGCTCCTGCAAAGGCTCCGGTAAAAAAAGCCGCAACACCTGCTCCCAAAGCAACTGTGAAACCGGTAGCTAAGCCAGTAGCAAAATCTACTACGCATGCTTCTCGACCAGCTCCTAAGCCAACCAATAAGCCAGCAGCTCCTGCTGCGAAGCCTGTAGCACCAGCTCCTAAGCCGGTTGAGGCGGCCCCGAAAAAGCCAACTGGACCTGCTGCGTTAGTTTCTATTAAGCCTAAGGTGCAATCAATCACTAAAAAAGAACCTCCTAAGCCAACTAAGGTGGTCATTCCTAAAACAACTACTAAAAATTCTGTTCGTTACGAACCCGATTTCACCAAGTCTATTTTAGATAGCAGCCGTCAAGAGATGGTGGCAGCTGGCCCTTCTCAACGATATTCTGATGCCGATTTAGCCGAGTTCAAGGAAATCATTGCTCGTAAACTTGATGCCGCTAAAAAGGAATTGAATTATTTACAAGGGTTGATCACGCGCAAAGACGAAGGAGGAGATATGGATGACGCGCGTTACATGACGATGGAAGATGGAAGTGTGAGCATGGAAAGAGAGCAACTCAGTCAAATGGCTAGTCGACAAATTACCTTCATTGATCATTTGGAAAAAGCTATGATGCGCATTGAAAATAAGACCTATGGTATTTGTCGAGTTACTGGAAAATTGATCGACAAAGCTCGCTTACGCGCAGTCCCTCATGCCACCTTGAGCATTGAGGCCAAGCAAATGATGAACAAATAATTTAAGATTTAACACTTACTTAAATATAAGTACGAGTTAACCATTAAACTTTTCCCTTATATTCGCGTCTCATTGAGACCATATGAGAAAAGTTTTTACCTCCGTTTTAGTCATTTTCTTAACCACTGTTTTGAACTTTTCCTTGTTTGCACAGGAAGGTGGTGGTGGTGACAATGCATCGAAAATCAGACTTTTATCCGCCAAATTAGACTCCAATAAAACCATATTGGCCGTTCGTGTGGATGCGCCATACAAAGACAGTGTTGAAGCCATTTTAACCCATAGCATCGGCTGGGTGGTTGAAAAAAAGAAAGTGGTACTCGCTACGGGGCCTAATAACTTCAGTTTCAACACCGCACAATTAGCGGAGGGTACCTATCGACTTATTTTACGTAAGTATGATGGCAATTGGTCCGCTACGCAAACGATCAAAAAAGATTAATAGTTAAAGACTTAGCGGAAAACTACCTTTGCGAAAATTAATTCGCATGCCACGTTTTTTACTCCTTTCTATCTCCATATTTTTTCAAAGTACGCTATTTGCGCAATCCCCTGTTGTAGCAGGTCCAATGCTAGGGACTATTGAATTACGCGATGCTAAAGTTTGGTTTGAAGTTTCGCCCTCTGTTACCAAGGCGGCACTCAAGCTGAATAAAAAAGGAGACACAAACTTTCGAACAATTGCTTACAAAGGAGTTTTAGGAAACGACTTTAATCCAATCACATTTACTATAGGTGCACTAGAGCCCAACACTACTTATGAATATACATTGCTAGTCAATGACAAACCCACAAAATCGGGTGGTCAATTCACTACCAAAAAGTTGTGGCAATGGAGAGAACCCGCACCTGATTTTAGTTTTCTCACTGGATCCTGTGCGTATTTTAATGAGCCCGCTTACGACAGACCCGGTGTTCCTTATGGCAAGGACTCTAGCATATTTGCTTCCATGGCGAAAGAGAGTGCCGCATTGATGGTTTGGCTGGGTGATGCATGGTACACAAGAGAAGTAGATTATTTCAGTGAGTGGGGATTGTGGTATCGCGCTAGTAAAGATCGAGCGACACCAATCCTCCAGCCATTTTTAAAATCAATGAGTCATGTAGGAATTTGGGATGATCACGATTATGGTCCTAATAATTCTGGCGCTTCCTTTCATTTAAAAGAAGCTAGCCGAAATGTGTTTAAAAGTTATTTCCCCAACCCTTCTGCGGGAATGAATGGACAAGGTATCTACACCAAAACAAGTTGGGGCGACGTTGATTTCTTTTTACTAGATGATCGTTGGTGGAGAAGTGCGGACGATGTAAAAGATTCTCTCAATGGAAAACCTAATCCTGACAAAGTAATGATTGGTCGGGAACAATTAGAATGGCTAAAAGATGCATTATTAGAAAGCTATGCCACGTTTAAAGTGATTGCCATAGGAAGTCAGGTTTTAAATCCGGTGTCTCCATTTGACCGCTGGGGTCGATTCCCTGTAGAATACCAGGAGCTGATGCAGTTTTTACAAACGAATCCGGTATCTGGTGTTTTATTTTTATCGGGAGACCGTCACCACAGTGAAATCATCAAAGTAGATCGTCCTGGTTTTTACCCGCTCTATGATATTACTGTTTCTCCTCTTACATCCGGCACACATACATTTGGAAAAGAAGAAAAGGAAAATCCCTATCGGATTGTTGGCATTGATGAGCGTCAGAATTATGGACGTATTTCAATTACTGGCCCACGCGGCAGTCGAAAACTAACCGTAGATTTTTTAGGAATAAAAGGGGAGTTGATCAAAAGTTGGTCGGTGGGTGAAAAAGACCTGCGAGTGCCTAGAAAATAAAAGCGTGATCCAATAGGGTCAAAGTTGTTTTTCCATGACCACATGCGGGATAGTAACTTCCTCAAATTCGTTACTGGTAACCTGGTAGCCCATTTTTTCATAGAAGCCGATTGCATTTTTTCGCGCATGCATATTTATAAGCTTGTATCCTCTATCACGGGCTAGATTTTCCGCAAAATTCATCAGGGCTCTCCCAATTCCTTTTCCCTGCTTTTCGTTGTAAACGGCCATTTGGCGAAGGCGCACCGTAGTGGGGTTTTCCTCAATCAGCATACAGCAACCTAATATGTCGTCCTCCTCAAAAGCACCAATTAAAATATCATGATCCTCGTGCGCTAGATCAACCGATTCAAATGTCAAGCCCAATGGCTTACGAAGAATGTTTTCTCGTAATGCTAACATTTGTTCGTATTCTGGGCTTCCGTATTCGATTAGTTTGAGGGCCATGTCTTTCAAAATAGGCCTTTTTTAGCACCTTTCCAAGCCCTGTTTCGCCCCACTGACCAGAATCATGGTCAAAAGGGTGCTGACGGCCTCGTTTTCAATTGTTTAATTATAGGCCTGAAAAAATAAGCAAGAAAGTAGGAATATGGGCAAAAACTATATTTTTGCACCCTGTAAACCAAACCAAAAAAACATGTCAGACATTGCATCAAGAGTAAAAAAGATCATCGTTGATAAACTAGGTGTGGAAGAAGCTGAAGTGACCAACGAAGCTTCCTTTACCAATGATCTAGGAGCCGACTCACTGGATACAGTTGAGTTGATCATGGAGTTTGAAAAAGAATTCAATATCTCCATTCCTGATGAACAAGCTGAGACCATTACTACCGTAGGTCAGGCCATCACCTATTTGGAAGAGCACGCCAAGTAATTGGGCTCTCCATTTCTTTTTTTCCTGACCAGGAAATAAATTGCACCGCCTTCCCTGTTACTTGTAAAGTATAAGGAAGGCGGTTTTTTTCAAAAACTAGTTTAACTTTCTCCTATGGAATTGAAGCGCGTTGTCATCACGGGTATGGGTGCCATCACTCCAATTGGAAATACCTTGGAAGAATATTGGAAAGGATTGATCAATGGTGTTTCCGGTGCGGGACCCATTACACAATTTGATGCAACAAAGTTTCGTACTCGTTTTGCCTGTGAAATCAAAGGATTTGATCCCACACAATTCATGGACAAAAAAGAAGCAAGAAAATTAGATCGCTTTGCACAATTGGCATTGGCAGTGAGTGATCAAGCCATGCAAGATGCAGGTCTTTCTAAAGACAATGTGAACCCAGATCGAGTAGGCGTTGTATTTGCCAGTGGTATTGGAGGACTTACCACCTTTCAACATGAAGTAACTGATTTTGCAAAAGGGGATGGTACACCTCGGTTCAATCCATTCTTTATTCCCAAAATGATTTTGGATATCGCAGCGGGTCAAATCAGTATGCGTCATAATTTACGGGGACCCAATTTTGCCGTGGTGAGTGCTTGTGCCAGTAGTACGAATGCGATTATGGATGCATTTAATTTAGTGCGATTAGGGAAGGCCGATATTATTTTAACTGGCGGAAGTGAGTCAGTGATCTGCGAAGCAGGGGTAGGAGGTTTTAATGCAATGAAAGCAATGAGTGAGCGCAACGATGATCCTGCAACCGCAAGTCGTCCCTATGATAAAGACCGCGATGGTTTTGTGATGGGCGAAGCCGCGGGTATGTTAGTATTAGAATCATTGGATCACGCATTAGCACGTGGCGCTCGTATCTATGCGGAAGTAGCTGGTTGTGGCGCAACAGCCGATGCGTATCATATTACGGCACCTCATCCAGAAGGATTAGGCGCCAAGAATGTTATGTTGGTTGCACTAGAAGATGCTGGTATGCGTCCGGAGGATATTGACTACATCAACACACATGGAACTTCAACACCTATTGGTGATGGTGCCGAAGTAAAAGCTATTACACAGGTGTTTGGGGAACACGCTTATAAACTTAATATCAGTGCCACTAAATCAATGACAGGCCACTGCTTGGGTGCGGCTGGTGTGATTGAGTCGATTGCCAGTACGATGTCGGTGATACATGATGTGGTTCCTCCTACAATCAATCACTTTACCGATGATCCCGATATTGATCCCAAACTGAATTTTACATTCAACAAACCACAACAACGATTGGTGCGTGCTGCGTTGAGTAATACGTTTGGGTTTGGTGGACATAATGCCTGTATGATCGTTCGCAAGTATCAGGCTTCCTAAAACTATTTTTTGTAGCTTGTGCCAGTGCGTCGCATACTACACTGGCTTGCATTTGGTAAAAAGAATTCTTTTACCCGGGAACTTTCCAATTTACTGGGCTATCATCCTCTTTCCATCGGTCTCTATGAAACAGCGCTTACCCATCGCTCATTGGGCGAGCAAACGGATCAAAATAATGAACGATTAGAATATCTGGGCGACGCCATTCTAAGTGCTTTAGTGGCTGATTATCTTTTCAAGCGGTATCCTTACAAAGGAGAAGGTTATCTCACCGAGATGAGGAGTAAAATGGTAAACCGTCAGCAGTTAAATCATATTGCGCTTCGAATGGGGTTGAAAAAAATTACGCGTTTCAATAAAGCAGATGCGTCTCTTCGTCTTAGCCATATTTTTGGCAACACCTTAGAAGCATTGATTGGTGCCGTTTATTTGGATATTGGGTATAAGCGAACTGAAAAATGGGTACTGCAACATATTATTTTGCCACACATGTTTGTGGATGAGTTAGAAACCAAAGAGTTCAATCATAAGAATAAACTTTATGCCTGGGCTAGCCGTAATGGGAGTGTACTTGAGTTTGAGACAATCGATGAACGGGTTGAAAATGGCCGGAGATTATTTACGGTTGCCGCCTTGTTAAATGGAGAAGCGATTGCGGAAGGCAGAGCCTTCAATAAAAAAGATGCTTCACAAATTGCTGCACAAGCGGCTGTAGATAAACTAGGATTGAGTGCCACTGAACCTGGCGACTGATCAACGAATTTCCTGGCAGAGTTCTATCAATACTCCATTCGTGTCCTTTGGATGCAAAAAACAAACCCACTTATTGTCAGCTCCCTTTTTGGGTTTATCATTTAATAGCGTAAATCCTTCTTGATGTAAACGGGCCATTTCTTTTTCAATGTCGTCCACCTCATAGGCGGTATGATGAAGTCCTTCTCCTCGTTTGGTAATGAATTTGGCAATGACCCCATCTGGATCCGTGCTTTCTAGTAATTCTATTTTTGACTGACCAATTTTGAAAAAAGCCGTCTTGACTTTTTCGCTTTCCACCTGTTCCGTTTTGTAGCAGGGAGTACCCAAAATTTTCTCAAAACGGGGAATGGCCTCCTCTAAGGACCCTACTGCAATTCCAATATGTTCAATTTTGTTCATTTTTAGGCCTTTTTGTCAGGGCTTACGAAATTGGTAAAATCTTTGTAACCATGAAATTACCTCATTCGGATAGAACCTTTTGGGATAATTTTGTGTTGTACAAAGGAAAAACTGAAAGAAATTATGCTAAATCTTCCCATTTATCTGGATCACAATGCAACCACCCCCTGCGACCCCCGGGTGGTAGAGGCGATGGTACCCTATTTTACCCAGAATTTTGGGAATGCCGCCAGCCGGAACCATCCCTTTGGATGGCAGGCTGAAGAAGCCGTTGACTATGCGCGGGAGCAGGTGGCCAAACTGATTGGTGCGGATCCTAAAGAAATTATTTTCACTTCGGGCGCAACAGAAGGGGATAACCTCGCTATCAAGGGTGTATTTGAAATGTATGCCAGCAAAGGCAATCACATTATCACTTGCAATATCGAACACAAGGCTGTTTTGGATACGTGCCGCAACTTGGAAAAAGAGGGGGCAGAAGTAACCTATCTCGATGTAAAACCAAATGGTTTGATTGATTTGGCAGCGTTAGAAGCTGCTATTAAGTCAACTACGATTTTGATCGCGATTATGTATGCGAACAATGAAATTGGAACCGTGATGCCGATTCGCGAAATGAGTGCGATTGC
>CAYFLE010000014.1:0-4555 GCA_964343645.1 uncultured Chitinophaga sp.
TTGGCGTGATGGTTGTGAATGCATAGTCGGCAATTTTAGGCTTGGCAGCAGTGATGACAGATAATAAAGTTGACTTTCCTGCATTGGGAAATCCTACTAGTCCTACATCGGCTAGTACTTTTAGTTCAAGTACTTTCCAACCTTCAACCCCGGGTAATCCAGGTTGTGCATGTTCAGGGGCTTGATTGGTAGGGGTAGCAAACTGAGAATTACCTAACCCTCCCTTTCCGCCGGGCATCCAAATAATTTCCTGCCCATCCTCTAAGATCTCTACTTCTTTTTTACCTGTTTCTTCATCTCGCGCAATGGTGCCAAGGGGCACTTCTATGATGATATCTTTCCCGTCTCTACCATGACAATTGTTAGCACCACCTTTTTCTCCATCTTCGGCCAGCACATTTTTATAATAGCGTAAATGAAGAAGTGTCCATAGATTACGATTTCCTTTGAGTATGATATGTGCCCCACGTCCTCCATCACCTCCATCTGGACCTCCTAGGGCTGTGAATTTATTACGCATGAAATGTTTGTTGCCAGCCCCACCATGTCCGCTGCGACAAAAAATTCTGATCTGGTCAACAAAATTGCTTTTCTCCACAATAAAAGTTTGAACAGCGCAAAGATAGTTGTATCCCTACTACTTCTTTTTACCGATTGAAAGTAAAATAGCGGGTAATAAAATCAAATTGGTTAGTGTGGCTGTAATAAGGGTCAATGAAGTGAGCCATCCTAATGCTTTTGTACCACCAAAGTCGCTAAAGCAAAAAATAACAAAACCTGCAATCAATACGAGTGACGTATAAATAATACTGATGCCAGTGCTATAGATGGTTTGGATAACAGTGCTTCTTACATCGTTATGATGTGAGGGAAGTTCCTGTTTATAGTTGACCAAAAAACGGATGGTTACATCAATCGCAATTCCCAGCGCCACACTAAATACTAAAACAGTGGAAGGTTTGAGAGGCACGCCAACCCAACCCATCACGCCAGCGGTGATGATAAGTGGAATAATATTGGGAATAAGCGAGCTGATCAAAATGCGGGCTGAACGGAATAAGTAAAGCATACATAAACTAATCAACAAAAAGGCCCAGACAATGCTTTCCTTGAGTCCATTAATGATAAAACGACTTCCCTCTAAAAAGGTCACACTGGTTCCAGTTAATTCAATTTCGTGGGTGCGGGTTTCTCCGCTATTAAAAATCGAATCCGCTTTTTGTTGAATGCTGTCTAATAAAAGAGGAAGACGATAACTTCCAATGTCTGCCATATTCACACTAATTCTGGCCTGCTGCTTATTCTTATCCATAAACGATCCCACTAATTTTCCCAGTGCGTTCTTTTTGGCCGTGGTGTCTTTAAAACTGAGGTATTGAGCGAGTGCAGGTAAATCATAACTATTGGGAAGGATATAACTAGCCGGGTCTCCATCAAAAAATGCTTGACGGGCAAATTTTAGTCCTTCTACTAAGCTGAGCGGTCGCGCAATGCCAGGGATAGTAGCTAGGTAATGGGAGAGCGAATCAATGCCTTCTAAATTTTTCAAATTGCGCGTAACGCCTTGTTTCTTTTTGGTGTCTACCACAATTTCTAATGGCATGACTCCTTTGAAATGCTTTTCAAAAAATTTCAGATCAGTATAAACCGTATTTGATTTAGGTAAATCATCTACAATGAATGCCTCACTTTTTAATTTGAACAAACCTGCTACCGCAACAGCTACAATCACAGTAGTGGTTGCATAAATGAGTGTTCGATGATTGAGCGACCATTTTTCTAAACGGGCCAACCAGCGATTTAATTGGGAGTTGTCTAAATATTTTGTGTGACTCGATTTAGGAGGAGGTAAATAGCTCAGCACAGCAGGGATAAATAGCAATGAAATAAAAAACAACGCCATGATGTTGATGCCTGCTACTAATCCAAACTCTTTCAGTATCTGACTGCTAGTCAACGCAAAAACAGCAAACCCAATGGCAGCGGATACATTACAAAATAGAGTAACAATTCCCATTTTATCTACCATCATCACTAAGGCCTTTCTTTTGTCACCATATTGATTCCAGGCTACATGGAATTTATTGAGGAAGTAAATACAGTTGGGGATACCAATCACCACCACTAGTGGCGGAATCAATGCAGTGAGTAAACTGATTTTAAAGCCAAATAATTGTAAAGTGCCCACACTCCAAACCACCCCGATGCCAACTACCGCAATGGAAAGTAGCATAGAACTAATCGATCGAAAGAAAAGCAATAAGATCAACGCAGATAACACAACCGATGCGATTAAAAAGAAGCGCATCTCGTCTTGAATCATGATGGCTACTTTACTACGGATGTAGGGGAGACCACTTTTGTGAAGCGTTAAACCCGTTTTTTCTTGAAATTTGGCTGCAATGGCATCAATTTCTGCAATGACTTTTTCTCTTTTTTTAGAGTTCAATAAATCCTTGTTGATTCTAAGTCCCATTAAATAGGCATTGGAATCAGGATTATACAAGAGTCCTTGATAAAAAGGAAGGCTGGTAAAAATTTCTTTACTGCTATCTAGTTTTTCCTGCGTTAAATCAATCGTATCAAAAATGGGTTTGACTTGTAATTTTTCGGTTGCTGAATCCTTTACCAAATTCACAGCACCAGGTATCGACAAAATATCTTCTACACCCTTTACTTTTTTTAATTCATGTTGCAGAGCGACGTATTGATTGAACGTATTGACCTTGAATAATTGGTCCGTTTGTACGCCCAGTACCAGCAAATTTCCATCCTCCCCAAATTTTTCGCGAAAGGCCTGATAAGCCTTGTATTTGGGATTATCCAGCGGAATGGCCCTTGTGAATTCATAACTCAATTCAACCTTGCTAGCTAGGTAGCCCATGCCGGCTGTAATCACCACTAATGTTACTAATAGAGGGAGCCTGAATTGTAGTACAAATCGACCAAGCCGCTGCCACATAGGATGAACAATTTATTGTCTGCAAAGAAAAGCAAAAAATGTCGGGGCTGATTGTATAATATTGTTGTGTCAAGCATATGGCTAGTAAACTATTCAAGACCCGAGGGATTGTGCTACGAACGGTGAAGTATGGAGAAACATCGTTGGTCATTACGATTTATACCGAGTTGTTTGGGATTCAGTCTTATTTAGTCAATGGTGTTCGAAAAGCGGCTGGGAAAAGTGGAGGGAAGGCCAATTTGTTCCAGCCTGCTGCACTATTAGAGTTGGTTGTTTATCACCAGGAGGGTCGCTCCTTGAACCGCATCAAGGAGTTTCATTGGGCGCACTTGTATCAATCTATTTTTTCGGAGGTTACTAAAAATGCGGTAGCACTTTTTATGGTTGAATTGCTTTCGCATTGTTTAAAACAACCTGAAGAAAATACGGCGCTCTATCAATTTACCGAAGATTGTTTGTTGAGTTTGGATGAAGGAAGTGCCAGTATCACTGCAAATATGTCTCTCTTTTTTGCACTTCACCTAACACATTTTTTTGGCGTTTTCCCTCGATTGGCGGACGTGGAAGGCGAAACTCTTTATTTTGATTTGGTTGATTCAGTCATTAGTCCTTCACTTCCTGCTCATTTGCAATTTATAGAAGGGAAAAAAGCTGCTACCTGTGCAGAAATTTTACGCGCCAGACAACCTATCGAGTTAGAAGAAATAAAATTAAATCAGGAATTACGGAGACAAGTATTACAAGCGTTGGAGCAATATTATTTATTACACGTGCAAGATTTTCGAACACTCAAAACCTTGCCGGTATTAGGAGCCGTGCTCAATTGATTTAAGCAATACGCCTAGAGCTTCCTTTTGATAGGTCTAACAAAGTGAGACCTGGTTTTTTCCCTTTTTCAAAACTTCCTAACTGTTGATCCCATTCTAATGCACGTGCACCTGTTAGCGTAGCCCATTGCAAGATGGTATCTTCTGTCAAATGAGGAAAATGTTGTTGAATGGATGCTATTTCCTTGGCGATACTTAATTGCCAATTACTACTATAGCTATCTGTTCCCAACACAATTTCACAGTGATGTTTTAGTAACAGATCTATCGGTGGCACTTTATTTTCGATGTATAAGTTCGCATTAATACAAAGACAATACACTAAACGTAAGCCATTCTCCATAGCATATTGAGTAGCCCAACTAATATCTTGCTCTGTGATACAAGTGTTGTGAATCAGTAGTATAGTTTGTCCTTGATTGAAATATGGCAACACGGAACGCAAACTGTTATATCCTGTTACAGGGAAAGGGGACTGTTCGATCCCAAATATTTTAAAGAGACGTAAGTAATCGCCCCCGCCGTGCAGATATAAATCATTTTCTGCCGGATGTTCCTGGTTATGAATGGAAATAACTTGGCCCGCTGTTTGTTCATTGATCAATTGAAAACTACGAGGCGAAATACTATAAGGCGCATGTGGCACCAACGTTGTTCTGCTCGCAACCGGATTTTGTTGCATCGCTGTTTCCAATAACTGCTTTTGCGTAGTAAAATGATGCAAATTTTCTGCTGCCTTTTCATCCGTGAAGCTGAGCACTTCTAC
>CAYFLE010000014.1:4565-16182 GCA_964343645.1 uncultured Chitinophaga sp.
CAAACTTTTGGATTTCACGGCAGCGGTATCTGCTGTATTGCCAATATCCCCCACGGCAACGATGCCATTCTCCCACATTTCTTTTTCAGCAGCTATAATTTTTTCTTGAATGACCGCCGGATCAAATCCTCTTTTGGTGACCACTGAACATAAAAATTCAATCAATCCGGTGTGGGGTGGAATCACCTCTTTTAAATGACTAAGCTCTAAATGACAGTGACAGTTGATGAGTCCTGGTGTTAACGTTCCATCCAATTGAATCACTTCCTCGCCAGCCTCATCGGCAGCAATCACTGATTCAATGGTCCCGTCTTCCTTTGTCACCAATACTTTATCCGCTTGAAATTGGGTTCCGTCAAACAGCCGGGTTGCTTTGTATTTATGAAAGGCCATGGTCCAAATTTATTCTTATTACTTTTGCGCACCTAATACCTATGCTGGACAGACTAGAAGCCATAAAAGCACGATTTGATCAACTGGGGGTCGCCTTGACCAATCCAGAGATAGTAAGCAACAACAAAAAGTTTGCTGAAACCAGCAAAGAGTACCGCAGTCTCGAAAAGATTGTATCGGCCTATTTGCAATATCGCCGTGTGCTGGATGATTTGGCTTTTAATAAGGAGGCTTTGGCCGGCTCGGATGAGGAATTAAGGGAGTTAGCTAAAATGGAAGCACCTGAGTTAGATGCCAAAAAAGAAGAACTGGAAGCATCCATCCGGCAACTACTCATTCCAAAGGATCCGCAAGACGAGAAAAATGCCATTTTGGAGATCAGAGCTGGAACCGGTGGTGATGAGGCAAGTTTATTTGCAGGGGATCTTGTGCGCATGTACATGCGCTATTGTGAACGCAGAGGATGGAAAACCGCGTTGCTAAGTGAAAACGAAGGAACGGTTGGCGGATATAAAGAAGCTCAATTGGAAGTGGTGGGAGATGACGTATATGGGGTATTAAAATTTGAGAGCGGGGTGCACCGGGTGCAGCGGGTACCGGATACAGAAGCCAGCGGTCGGGTGCATACTTCGGCTGCAACCGTGGCGGTCATGCCGGAGGCAGAGGAGGTTGACTTTGAATTAAACCCGGCAGATGTAAAAATGGAAACAGCCCGAAGCGGTGGTGCCGGAGGACAAAACGTAAATAAGGTAGAAACCAAGGTGATGTTGACGCATATTCCAACCGGTACTGTAGTGGTGTGTCAAACAGAACGTTCACAATTGGGTAACCGGGAAAAAGCTATGCAAATGCTCCGAACCAAATTATATGAAGAACAGGTTCGTAAGCAAGAAGATGAAATAGCCCGTCATCGTAAAAGCTTGGTTAGCACGGGAGACCGAAGTGCTAAAATTCGTACCTATAATTTTCCGCAGGGAAGGGTCACTGATCACCGAATTGGGTTGACGCTTTATAATTTGGACGCGGTGTTGAATGGGGATATCCAGGAGTTGGTGGATGCGTTACAGTTTGCCGAGAATGCCGAAAAATTGACGCGTCAGCAATAAGTTTTGTTTTTTTTAACACTCGTACAGCAAGGGTCGCACTAACTTCACGTTATAGATATGAACGCGATTATAACGTTCATTTTCTCATAAGCAGTTAGTTTTGGTTGCGACCCCTGTTTCTACAGGGGTTTCTTTTTTTACAGCGGGTCTGCAGGTTGTTTACGACGAATAAAAGGAAGGGAAGCTAGTAAAGCAAGCGCACATCCAATACCATCTGCTATCATATCCTTGACATCAAAGGATCTTCCATTTTTTAAATACTCTTGTACAAACTCCATGGCAATTCCATAGAAAAGCCAGGTTTGTGCAACAATCACAAAGGATAAAAATTTACTGAGGTAAGAAATTTTTAATTCAGCTACGGCCCAACACCCAGATGTCCCGATGCCAATAAAGTAATCGGCTTGATCAAGTCCAAATTGTTCCAACCAACGGCGGAACTTTCCACTATCTCCAGAGGAAGGCATCACCAATAAATAGGTGGTCAATAGGAGCCAGCTTACGCTGAGCGTAAATGAAATAGTAAGACGTTTCAATGCTTATTATTAGCCAACCAGTGCTTCGTAACCCGCTGCATCTAATAAGGCAGCTACTTCTGCTGGATCGTTTACGGTCATTTTGATCATCCAACCCTCTCCATAAGGGTCCGAGTTAACTAACTCAGGGGCGCCATTTAATGCAGCGTTCAATTCATTGATGGTACCGCTAACAGGTAAAAACAAGTCGGATACTGTTTTTACGGCCTCCACTGTTCCAAAAACGGCACCGGCTTCCAATGATTTTCCAATAGTATCTACTTCTACAAACACAATATCTCCCAACTCGCGTTGTGCATAGTCAGTAATTCCGATCGTGGCGGTGGTACCGTCCAAACTGATCCATTCGTGTTCTTTAGTGTAGCGAAGATGTGCAGGATAACTCATAGGATGATTTTGAGGGCACAAACCTACTAATAAAGCAGGATATCTGATTAGTGTTTCTTGCGTTTGACCAGCTTTGTGTCAATGATTTTTACATCTTGTAAGGGTCGGTCCTTATCTGCTCCCTTACTGGTAGGAACCGCTGCAATTTTATCGACTACTTCCAGGCCTTTCACAATTTCACCAAACACGGTATAATTCTGGTCCAAGTGAGGCACGCCCCCTAATGTGGTATATACTTTCCGCTGTTCAACAGGAATTTTTCGCTTTAATCGGTAGGTTTCAACCGAATCAAGACCGGCTTCGGTGAATACTTTGCCTTGTGTTAGATAAAACTGACTCGCGCTACTTGCTTTTTGGGGATGATTATCGCGGGCAGCCGCAATGACTCCTTTTTTATGGAAAAGGGTAGGACGAAATTCGGCGGGAATCAAATAATCCGGACCTCCATCTCCCAAGGGCACACCCGGAGCGGCTCCACGGCTATCGGGGTCTCCTGATTGAATCATAAAATTTTGAATCACTCGATGAAAGAGAATTCCAGGGTAATAATTTGTTTTTACCAGCTTGATAAAATTATCTCGGTGAAGGGGAGTGGAGTCTGATAAACGAATCCAGATATTTCCCATGGAAGTTTCAAGCAGTACATCTTTTTTACGATCTCGCTTAGTAACGATACTGTCTTTTTGACTCCATACCAGCTGTGTCGCAGCCATACAAAGGAGGAGAAAGATTATTTTTTTCATAGACTAGAATTCTTTTTTTTCAAAATAGAGCAATACGTGATCTTTTATAAAATTTTCCTGCTCAATCATAGAAAGGGTTGGAAGTGCTTTGAGTTGTTTGAAATGCGGCCAGCCGTCTTCATCTACTTTTTCTAATTCGTAATAGCCGCTTTCCGCTAACAAGTTGCAAACGGCAACATGCATGAGATCCTGTTTTTGTTCTTTGGTAAATTTTTCACGGATGTCTCCAAATTCCTGTACCCCGATCAAAAATAAAACGGTTTCCAGGTCGGGTTTTTTGCCAAATCGTTCGACCAGTCGGGCTTCCAGGTTCCACCAGCGTTGTTGCAGGTCATCGGTTGCTTGCATGGAACAAAGATAAGCCACCGGCTTCCCAACGCACTACTGCCTCTCATCAATTATCTTTGCGCAAATTCATTTCATGCTCACGCTCCAGCAGATTCGTCAAAATCCAGCCGATGTGAAGGCAGGCCTGCTAAAAAAACATTTTGCAGAACCTGACTTGGTGGATACTATTCTGGCCATTGATGACCAGCGTAAAAAATTGCAATTAGAATCTGATAATCTGTTGTCGAAAGTGAATAGCACTTCCAAAGAAATTGGATTGCTGATGGGCAAGGGACAAAAGGAAGAAGCCGAAGCGAAAAAGAAAGAAGTAGCGGAATTGAAAACTGCGCTTCAGCCCTTAGCCGAACAACTCACTCAAAAAGAACAAGAACTCCAACAACTATTGGTTCGTCTTCCTAATCTGCCTTCGTCCTTGGTCCCTACCGGAAAAACAGCAGCAGAAAATGAAGTAGTACGGGAGGGTGGCGTTAAACCTTCACTGGGAACGGATGCGGTTCCTCATTGGGACCTGATCAAAAAATTTCAGTTGGTTGATTTTGAAACAGGCGCAAAAATTACTGGGAGCGGGTTTCCACTCTATAAAGGAAAAGGTGCCCGGTTGCAGCGGTCACTCATTCAATACTTTTTGGATGTCAACACAGCTGCAGGCTACACGGAGTATTTGCCCCCATTTATGGTGAATGAAGCTTCGGCGTATGGCACCGGACAATTACCCGATAAAGAAGGGCAGATGTATCACATGCAATTGGATAATTTGTATTTGATTCCAACCTCAGAAGTTCCGGTGACTAATATTTATCGCGATGAAATTGTTCCTACTGCATCACTACCCGTGCGCATGACAGCGTATTCCCCTTGTTTCAGGAGAGAAGCAGGAAGCTTTGGAGCAGATGTGCGGGGACTCAATCGCGTACATCAATTTGATAAAGTAGAAATTGTTCAAATTGTTCATCCTGATGAAAGTTATGCCGTGTTAGATGAAATGGTTGCGCATGTCGAAAAATTATTGATTTCATTGGAGCTTCCTTATCGTATTCTTCGTTTGTGTGGCGGTGATATGAGTTTTGCGTCTGCCCTTACGTATGATTTTGAAGTATATAGTGCGGCCCAACAAAAATGGTTAGAAGTGAGCTCGGTCAGCAATTTTGAATCCTTCCAAGCTAATCGATTGAAACTTCGATTCAAAGATGAAAAAGGAAAAACGCAATTAGCACATACCTTGAATGGAAGTTCACTAGCTCTTCCTCGTATCATGGCAGCTTTATTGGAGAATAATCAAACTCCTTCAGGCATCAACTTGCCTGCCTGTTTGCATCCATACATGAATGCCACTTCTATTTAGTCATTAGTGGGAAGACTGAGCCGCTTGTAATCGCGGGTTCATAATCGCAAACCATAGCGGAGGCAATAAGGAAAGCAACATCATCCCCGGATAACCCGTTGGCATTTGTGGGGCGTTTTCATGATGGCGTAACACCTGATATTTTCTGCTGGCTAAATAATGGTGATCAGAATGACGACTTAATTCAAACAACATCAAGCGTCCCATCACGTGATCGCTGTTCCAAGAATGTTCAGGCATTGCCCGCTCATACTTGCCATTTTCTAATTGCTCGCGTTGTAATCCGTAATGTTCAATGTAGTTAACTGTTTCTAATAAAATAATTCCGGTGAATGCCGCTCCTATAAATGCAAGGAGCGCAGTAGTTCCAAAGTAATAATAGATCACTCCTAAGAAACTCACTTGAATGAGTTGAAACCAAATCATTTCATTCTGAAAAGAAAAAGCACGACCTGTTTTTTTTCGACTTTCTTCATTGGCAATATGCCAAGCGCTTAAGTAACTAAAAATAATAGTGCGGAAATAAAATCGATATACGGATTCGTCTTTTCGTGCACTACTTGGATCGGCCGGAGTCGCTACATTTTTATGATGTCCTTTATTATGCTCCGTAAAAAAATGCATGTACAGTGAAGTGAGTAATAAAAGTTTCGCCATGGTTTGTTCGGTTCTGTTCACCCGATGACCTAACTCATGTGCCACATTAATCCCAAAACTTCCGCAAAGCAATCCCATCACTAAAATACGTCCTGTAAAATCCCAGGTACTTAATGAAGGATCTGTAATAGATTGTAAAAACAAAAACAGCAGGGCATATTGAACTAACACTACTACGTATAGCAACCAATCATAGAGGGGATCATTTTTGATGAGCTCTTCTTCGGCCGTATTTAGATTAGTAGAGTTGGGCTTTATAAGCAACTCTACCAGTGGTACACAAATCCAGGCCCAAATCATATTCAACCATACCATCCATCCGGTGTGGGTGAATGCAATCCATCCCCCAACAAAAAATATCCAGGGAGACAAATATTTGAATGCGCGGATTCGGTGTGTCATAGCAGTGTGGTTAGGATCCTTGATTTTTATTGGGCTGTATAGCAATTCTGTAAAGTAATACAGCCATGATGGCAAAGAAAATGACTCCTACCCATTTGTATCCTTCTGCTCCTAAACTTTCAGATAGACCATGTTCTGCACTCCACCCGCCCAATTGACTGCTCACGCTATCAATAGACGATAACAGTGCAACCAATACACCAGCTAATGCTCCGCCGGCAACCAGTCCAGTTGCAAATAGATTTCCTTTTCCTAGGTCTTCCTCTTCCGCAGCAATCACAATCTTTTTTTGTTTTTGTCTCCATTCTACAATACCACGCACCGCACCTCCAATGAAAATGGGTAAGGTGGTAGACAAGGGTAAATAAATACCAATTGCAAAACTCAGTGCTTTGATTCCACAGAGTTCCATCACAATTGCAATGAACATCCCTACTAACACAAATTGCCAATCTAAATTGAAGGAAAGAATTCCTTTTACTAAGGTCGCCATCAATGTTCCTTGTGGAGCCGGATATTTATCAGTACCAATGGCATGTTGAATACCTTGTGCCGCCATTTCTGCAGTAGGCTGATCTAATACTTTAATAGTAGCACCGATAGCTATGGAAGACACAATTGCCCCAACAAATAAAGCGATCTGTTGATATTTAGGAGTGGCCCCTACAATATAACCGGTCTTTAAATCCTGTGAAGTGGCACCTGCATTAGCAGCACCGATACAAATCATTCCACCTACTACTAAGGCCATCGGCTCATAAAAATGTCCAGTCCAGTTAACTGCAATAAAAATGAGACAGGTCCCCATTAAAGTAGCGATAGTCATTCCGGAAATGGGATTATTGGAAGAACCGATGAGTCCCACAATACGAGAAGAAACCGTCACAAAAAATGCGCCGAATATAATGACGAGTAAACCCAACAATAATTTGCTTCCCACATTAGCACCAGGAATCAAAGTGCTAGGCATGAGTGCGATAACGGCTATCAACACTAAACTTCCAATGCCTACTACTTTGATGGATAAGTCTTGCTCGGTGCGGAGAGTGGTTGTTTCTTTTGCTACACCCCCTGATTGTTTGAGTGAACCAATACTTCCTTTGAAAGAAGAGACAATAGTAGGAATCGTTTTGATGAGGGTGATAAATCCACCTGCTGCCACGGCACCCGCACCAATTTGACGAATATAAGCGCGGTAGATAGCCGTAGACCAATCAGCAAATTGTCCAGTAGCGGGATCCCAACCACCAGGTCCGCCCGCCATAGTAACATCGTGTAAATAACCCAGCTTTACCAATTGCGCCGCAATGATTACGCCATTATCATTCAGCAAACTTGCTAACAACGGAGTGAATACAAACCAACTCAATACACCACCCGCAACTAACACACCCGCAATTTTTGGTCCAATGATATAGCCTACTCCCAAATACTCTGGTGTGATTTCACCACTTATTTTGGCAGAAGGAAAAAACTTTTGTGTTTGTTTGGTCATAAAGGAAGGCGTCTCTGCAATTACATGCACAATTTTTTGTAGCAATGCATATACAAAGGCAACGCCCAATCCCAAAAAAGCAGTACGTGCAAAATCGCCCCCTTTTTCTCCCGCTTTTAATACAGAGGCGCAAGCGGTTCCTTCTGGGTAAGGCAATGTTTTATGTTCTTGTACAATTAAGGATCTCCGTAGGGGTATCATCATCAACGTACCTAACATGCCACCAATGATAGCTAAGATCAAAATGGTGAAGTAGTTGAAAAAATTAGCACTCCCTGCTTCACTCAAAAATAAAAATCCAGGTAAAGTGAACACTACACCCGCTGCAATACTTTCTCCCGCTGATCCGGTGGTTTGAATAATGTTGTTCTCCAGAATGGTTGTCTTCAAAAACTTTCTTCCTAAGGTGATCGCAAGCACTGCAATGGGAATGGATGCGGAAACCGTAAGTCCGGCTTTTAATGCTAGATAAACTGTAGAGGCACCAAAAATGATTCCAAAGGCCGCTCCTGTCAAAATAGATTTGAGCGTGAACTCGGCCATATTGGTTTCAGGAGAAACAAATGGTTTGAATGTTTGCTCTGCCATTAGGTATTTTTTATTGTTTTTGAATTCAGCATTCTTAGTCGTTCATCATTTTTTGTAACAACCGAGTTAACAGCAGTAAAATCAAGGAAGCTAATCCGGCCATCACTACAAAGAGCATGAAAAAGTCGTACAGATTATTCATCTCATAGCCCATGAATACAGTGGTTTTCCCATCGGGGTATAGCGCACTGAGCACACCTGCTAATTTACTGGCGGCTGCGTTAGCTAAAAACCAAACGGCCATTAATAAAGAAGCAAATTTTAAGGGTGCCAATTTATTTACTAATGATAAACCAATGGGAGATAAACATAATTCACCCCATGTATGTAATGCGTACATGCCAAACAACCAGATCATACTTACTTTGGTTCCGGCTGCCACATCTTTTACGCCAAATGCAATCCAGAGATAACCGATCGTCAATAGCAATAGACCTAGCGACATTTTAGTGGGGGAAGAAGGTTCGTGTTTTCCCAATTTTAACCAGAGCCAGGCAAAAACTGGTGCAAACGTAACTACATAAATAGAGTTGAGCGAGGCGAAAAAGCTGGCAGGCACTGTAAAGAATCCTAGGTCACGCTGGGTTTGTTCTTCTGCAAAAAAAGTAAGCGAAGCGCCCGCTTGTTCAAAGGCACTCCAGAAAAAAACCACAAAAAAGGACACACTGAAAATAACTCCTACCCGCTGTTTTTCAACTTTGCTTAATGATTTATCAGAGAAAATGATGAACGCAATCAATAAAGGAGCGGCAATCAACACATACGTTAAGTAGTCCACCACTTTTGCATCCATATACAAAGCGCCAATCATCAATGCAGATAATGCAGTGAGACCTATCACCATATAAATAGGATTCAACCAAGCGGAAGGGGCGTTTTCAGGCGTCATTCCCAATACTTTTTGGTTGGGATCCACTACATATTTACGATGATAGAGATATTGCACGATTACACTGATCACCATCGCAATTCCTCCGGCTAAAAAGGCCCATTTGAAATCCTCCGGATGTCCAGTGTCTCCCACGAGTCCGCAAATGATAGGTCCAATGGCACCTCCCACATTGATCCCCATATAAAAGATGGTATAGGCGGAATCAATTCGGCGGTCTCCCTTGGGGTATAATTGACCTACTAATGCTGAAATGTTGGGTTTGAAAAATCCATTACCGGTAATCATGAGGCCCAGTCCAGAAAAGAAAAATAATGCTGAAATATCTGGCGCAGATTGATAAGTAGAGGCACAAAAGAACAGCACAAATTCACCTAAGGCCATCAAAAGACCCCCAATAATAATAGAGCGTTGGTTTCCCCAATAACGGTCTGCAATATAGCCACCTAGTAAGGGGGTCAAATACACCAAGCTGGTATAGCTACCGTACAAGTTGGACGCAAAGGCCTTATCAAATAATAGCGCCTTGGTCATGAACAGCACCAAAATGGCACGCATGCCATAATAGTTAAAGCGTTCCCACATTTCGGTGGCAAACAATACGGCTAACCCTTTGGGGTGTCCTTTAGAAGTGGTTTGTGATGACATAGTTGGTTGGTTCATTTATATAAGGACTGAAAATAAAGATTATTCCTTCAACAGCAATTCCCCCCGGGGTATTTACTTTCGCGGTGAAATTCTACCTATTACATGAAAATCCTGCTATTGGGTTCTGGGGGTCGTGAACATGCGTTGGCTGTTAAACTGAGCCAAAGTCCACTTTGTACAAAACTGTATATCGCACCTGGTAATGCAGGGACAATCACGCTGGGTGAAAATCTTTCCTTTTCAGGGACTGATTTTGAGGCCATCCGTCAATGCTGCGAACAGCAGTCCATTGATATGGTGGTGGTAGGGCCTGAGGAACCACTCGTAAAAGGGTTAGTGGAATTTTTGCGCGCCTCGGCTTCTTTGTCGAATCTCATGATCATTGGCCCCGGTCAGATGGGTGCACAGCTAGAGGGAAGTAAAGCATTTGCCAAAGCGTTCATGCAACGAAATGGCATCCCCACGGCTGGCTATCGCGAGTTCACGGCCGATTCTTTTGAAGAAGGACTGCAGTATTTGTCTTCCCATGCCTTACCCATTGTATTAAAGGCCGATGGATTAGCAGCCGGGAAAGGGGTATTGATTTGTCAAACTCGCGAAGAGGCCTTGCAGGGATTTAGCGAAATGATTCAGTCTGCCAAGTTTGGAGAAGCAGGTAAAAAAGTAGTGGTGGAGGAATTTCTCCAAGGAATCGAAATGTCTGTTTTTGTATTGACTGACGGAAAAGAGTATGTGTTACTGCCCGAGGCCAAGGATTATAAACGAATTGGAGAGGGAGACACGGGATTAAATACGGGTGGAATGGGGGCGGTAAGTCCAGTTCCTTTTGTGGATGAGCTACTTTGGAAAAAGATAAAGGAACGGGTAGTTGAGCCAACCATCCGGGGGCTGGACCATGAAAAAATTGACTATTGTGGGTTTGTTTTTATCGGGTTTATGATTGTGAAGGGAGACCCCTTTGTTATTGAATATAACTGCCGCATGGGCGATCCCGAAACGGAAGTGGTGATGCCCCGATTGCAAACTGATTTAGTGGCCCTATTGAAAGCCGCCGCCACTGGACAACTTTCCACGATCAAGGTTGAAGTTGATCCCAGAACAGCTTGCACGATTGTAGCTGTCAGTGGGGGCTATCCGGAAGACTATAAAAAGGGATTTTCTATTTCGGGATTGGCCGAGGCAACCCTCAATGATGTATCTATTTTCCATATGGGTACGCAGTTGCGTAATGGCGAGGTAGTGACAAGTGGAGGACGGGTATTATGTGTGACCGCATTTGGATCAACAGTTTCCGAAGCTGCCGCCCGAGCAAGTTTGGCACAAGAAAAAATTCTATTCGAAGGCAAGTATTTCCGCCGCGATATTGGCTTTGAATTTAAGGGAGAAAAAGAGTGAGCCAATCTGCTGATTCCCTTTGAGAAGTTCTAAATTTCCTGCACCTTTGATACACTATAAAGGGAATTAGAAAATGGGAATTTTTAATTGGTTTACACAAGAGATCGCTATTGACTTGGGAACAGCCAATACCTTGATTATTCACAATGATGAAGTAGTAGTGAATGAACCGAGTATTGTTGCACTCAATCGAAATAATCCAAAAGAAGTTTTAGCAGTAGGGAAGAAAGCACTCATGATGCATGAAAAAACGCATGAGAGCATTCGTACCGTTCGTCCGTTACGTGATGGAGTGATTGCTGATTTCAATGCGGCTGAGTTAATGATTCGTGAGTTGATCAAATTAGTGTATCCAAAACGTCCGCTACTTCCACCGAGTTGGAGAATGATGATTTGTATTCCTTCTTCTATCACTGAAGTGGAGAAACGTGCAGTTCGTGATAGTGCCGAACAAGCAGGTGCCAAAGAAGTGTATTTGATTCATGAGCCGATGGCTGCTGCATTAGGAATTGGAATTGATGTAGAAGAGCCAGTTGGAAATATGATCATAGACATTGGAGGAGGTACAACCGGTATTACTGTGATTGCCTTAGCCGGAATTGTTTGTGATCAATCTATTCGTATTGCAGGAGATGAATTTACGGCCGATATCATGGAAGCATTACGTCGGTATCACTCTTTATTGATT